>CAKKRK010000240.1 GCA_919902665.1 Nitrospiraceae bacterium | reverse complement strand
ACCCCGATCTTTGAATGTTCCGTAGAGCGCCTGGAGTCCCTCATACTGCGGCGTGTAGCCGCACTGGCTCGCGACATTCACGATGAGCAATGTCTTGCCGCGGTAGACCTCCATCTTCTGCGGCGTGCCGTCGATTGTGACAAGGTCGATGTCGTAGAAACTCATAGCTCCCACCTCATAGCGTCGTAATGTTCATGACCGTACCAGCCTGTCATCCGTCTGCGCAGACAACCGCGCACTCGTAGGGACCCTGGCATGCACGGCCCGAAACATGCCAAAGCGACACAGCCCTGTCCCAAATGCCAGACGCATTAACAGGATTGTGGGAACTTCTCGCAATGATTTCATGAACCCGCTCACGCCGAACCGAACAAGCCCTGCCGGACGGGCAATTCCCTGCCAGATCGAATCGAGCCATGAGGGTAAGGTTTCGGCAGTCCAATCTGCCGTGGTGACGTCACCCGCCACCAGTCCGGTTGCCTCCAGCAATTCTGAAAACTCTTCAATGCTGGAAAATGCCGGATGAGACCACTGATCCAGCAGTTGCCGCATCACCGGCTTTTCCCAACCATTGAGTGGAACCTGGCGATCGTCCCGCTGATTCCAATCGGCCACAACTAGAATTCCGCCCGGTTTCAGCACGCGCATGAGCTCTCGAGCAAATTGTGCCTTATCCGGCATGTGCGGTCCCGCCTCGACCGACCAGACCACATCAAAACTGGCATCGGGGAACGACAGGGCCAGCGCATCATCGACCTGAAAGCGGGCATTCACCTCTGGGGAGGTCAGTTCTTGAGCCCGTCTGACTTGCTGAGGGCTGAGGGTGACTCCGGTGACTGCAAAGCCATACTCCCGCGCCAGCATGCGACTGCTGCCGCCAATGCCGCAGCCCACATCCAACACCGTCGTACCGGACGGAAGCTTGTCTAACCCTCCCCAGCGCACCATTTCATGCACAAAGTCTGACTTGGCTTTGAGAAAATCCTTTGTGCGAGGTGGAGAGCCATAATGTCCCAGATGGATATGTTCGCCCCAGTAGAACTCGAGAATGCCGTCATTCGTCCAGTCATCATAGGAATTGGCGACAGAATCGGCAGACTGATATTTGCGGGGGACTCGCACATACAGCACGATTCCGATCAGCAGAAAGGCCAGAAGAAGGACGATCGCCACAAGGAACATGTTCATCATATCGAATATCTCATGACCGTAATGTCGTTACCATTGAGGCCCCATACCAAGACACGTGACCGAATACCTTAGCCTTCTTTCTTGCGATGCCAGCAAAGGCGAAAAGTGAGGCAGCGTAGACTCGGAAATGTTACCAAGTCAAGCTGCCGGAGACTCTGCCTGCCACGTCCTGGATCGCCGCCTTACCCATAGCCTCCCGCCCCTTCCTACCGCTCGAATGGCTGTTGCCGATTGAGAATAATAAATGGGGTCGGGAGTCCTTTATTACATAACTCGCAGCCACTGTTGACCTCCCACACTCATCTCGCTACGATGGCCACCGACTATGTGGATACATTCTTGGAAGACGCGTTTCAAGTTTTCAGGACCGCTTGTTCTGGTGCTGACCGTTGCCCTGAGTGGCTGCGCGACAGGACACTACACACCGCTGGGTGACGCGGAAGCGACTGAGATTGAGCAGCTCAAAGAGAACGTCTATCGGGTGGAATATCGGGCTAGTGCCTTCACGTCGCAAGAACAGCTGGATCGCTACCGCGTCGACGCTGCGCGGAGCTGACGCTCCTCGAGGGATATGACTATTTTCACCTAGCTGGGCGATCTAACGTACTGGGACTCTTACGCCATACAAGCCAGTCATAGAGATCAGAGCGAACGAATGATCGCCGGCCATGATGCGGCCTCTCACGATGTCGATTTTGGAGGAGGACTATGCCAAACCAGAATTTGTGGGATTTTCAGGAAGTGCGCATCTGTCGTGATCACCGCCAAACCATACTGCATCGCGGATGCGGCAATCCAGATATCATTTGTCGGAATTGGCGTCCCCACACTCCATAGTGTATTGAGAATCACGGCATAACGTTCCGCCGTATCCTCGTCGATCGACAGCACCGAAACTCTGGACGACGCGAGAAACTGGCCCAACCGCGCTTCGTTTTTTTGCCGCATGCGGCCTCGCAAAAATCCAGCCCGTAACTCCCCCAACACTACGGCATTCACGTAAATAGCATCCACGGTCTGGAGCATCTCCGTGACCACTGCATCACCCCGCATGAAGGCAGAGTAGCCTGAGGTATCAAGGAGCGCTCGACTCACGTCCACATCTCCAGATCGATCCCTCGTTGTTTCGCCAGCGCCCGATCAAAGGCCTCGGCTTCCTGCTTGCTCCAGGACCCCGCCAGTTCGTCGAGATCATGGTATTGGCGGACCATTTTTCGCTCCGACTCGCCAAGATGCTCTTGCAGAAGACCGATCACGACTTTGTTCACGCTCACACCCTTCTTCTTCGCCCTCTCCCGGATCGTACGATCCAGCTGAGGGGGAAGATTGCGCAAAGTGACCGCTTTCATCGCACCTCCTTCTGCATCACATGATGCATCACCATGCATCATGGTAGCATCAAGACAGGTGACCGTCAATAATTACGCGCTGCCCTGTAGCTAGCACATCATCTGTCCGGTTTTTGTAGCACGTGAAGTGTCCGGTTT
>CAKKRK010000239.1 GCA_919902665.1 Nitrospiraceae bacterium | reverse complement strand
GCGGTGGCCGACATGGACTATGTTCGGTTGGACCTCGCAGCGGAATCACTCGAACCGTATGGAGGTTCGGAATCAACGGATCAGCGTATCAAACGTCTGGAGTCAGAGATGAAAGCTGCCGCCAAAGAGCTGGCCTTTGAGCGCGCCGCAGAACTGCGCAATCAGATTCGGTCGCTCCGACTGCAAGCGTTGAACGCGAAGTCCTAAGAAAGGGGCACAAGCGGACATTCATCTACAGAAGCATTCGGCAGTTTGTCGAAAAGCTTGTGTGTTCACGTGCTTGCCCTTGGGCGCCAAGACACGCGCTGTACGAGCAAAGCCTTCGTGAGGTTCACCAGACGAGAACGAAACCGATAGGCTGTTTCGGCTGCTAGACGTGTTTGTAGAGGTAGATGCCGATGAACATGCCAAGAATGCTCAGGATGTTGACTTTAATATTGAATCCTAAGACTAGTTTGATCAGGACAAGGTCAATGGTGAGCGGGGGGTTGATCCCAGGATTAAAGTTCGTCGCAAAAATGTTTTGGATGGTGCCTTGAGGTGCCATAACATGGAGAATCTCCCCAAGTATTCCACCAAGGAGTCCCCCAATCAGCACGAAGATGATCAAAACCCAGGGCGACTTTCTCACGCAGCTACTCTTCTTTCCTTATGAGTTTCCGTACGTCTGCTATTCGGTGGCTGAGGGGCACCATATCCGAAGGTTTTCGGCATGTCAATAAAACTACTGACTTGGGGATGACCTTGACTTGCCCTGCCTGGTCCGATACACTCCCCGATGCTCTTTTCCCAGGATTTTCGAGGCGATCGGATGTCTGGTGCAAGGCTTCGATGGCCTCTTTCTTTGTGGTGATATGGCGTCATGCTTGATGCGTTGAGCGATAAGTTTGAGAAAATTCTGAAGAAGCTCCGAGGGCAGGGTGTGCTCACGGAGCAGAACATCACGGAAGCGCTGAAAGATGTGCGGTTTGCGCTTCTTGAAGCAGACGTCAACTTCAAGATCGTCAAAGAATTCATCGATCGCGTCCGTCAAAAGGCCGTTGGCCAGGAAGTCCTGCAGAGTCTGACTCCCGGGCATCAGGTCGTCAAAGTCGTCTGGGATGAACTCAGGGCGATGATGGGGCATGAGCGGGCGGGACTTGCCCTGAGCTCGATGCCTCCGACCATCCTGATGATGGTTGGATTGCAAGGAGCCGGAAAGACGACGGCCAGTGGCAAGCTTGCGCGTCTGTTCAAGAATCAAGGTAAGCGAGTGCTCCTGGTTGCAGCCGACCCGCGTCGCCCTGCGGCTGGTGAGCAACTGAGTGCTCTTGGTCGGGATCTCGGAGTGGAGGTGCACCGCGCGGATCACATTCAGGCTTCTCAGATGGATGTGGTGCGGATCTGCTGTGCGGGGGTCGAGCGGGGGCGCGATCAGGGTTTTGATCTGATCATCTTGGATACCGGCGGTCGGCTGCATATCGACAACGAGCTCATGGACGAACTGGTTGCCGTGAAAACAGCGGTGTCCCCTCATGAGGTGTTGTTGGTTGCCGACGCGATGACGGGGCAAGATGCGGTGACCATGGCCGGCCAGTTTGATCAGAAGGTCGGGGTAACCGGTGTTATTTTGACTAAGGTTGAAGGGGATGCGCGCGGAGGGGCGGTCTTGTCGATTCGGGCCGCCACCGGCAAGCCCATCAAGTTTCTTGGTGTCGGGGAGAAGCTGGATGCACTGGAGCCGTTTCATCCGGACCGAATGGCTTCCCGTATTCTTGGGATGGGCGACGTGCTCTCGCTCATTGAGAAAGCCCAAGAAAGCATCACTCGTGAGCAGGCGGAGGAAGCGCAGAAGCGGCTCACCAGCAATACCTTCACCCTGGAAGATTTTCGAGCTCAGCTCGGCCAGATGAGCCGCATGGGTTCGTTTGAGCAGATTCTTGGCATGCTCCCGGGTGGGCAAAAGCTCAAACACGCGATGGAAGGGCACAAGCCGGAGCGAGAGATCGGCCGTGTGGTCGCCGTGATCGATTCGATGACCCCGCGGGAGCGCCGCGATCATACGATTATCAATGGAAGTCGGAAGAAGCGGATCGCTCGTGGCAGCGGCACGACGGTGCAGGATGTGAATCGTCTGATCAAGCAGTTTTTATCCGCGAAGAAGTTGGCAAAGGTGATGACTGGTGCAGGAGGGCGTCGACAGCTTGCCCAACTCATGCGCTCGATGTGAGGGAACGCAGTCGGCTGTCAGTGAATGGCTTTCAGCTATGGGCTGCAAGCAATGTTTGGAATGAAGAAGCTGACAGCTGTCGGCTTACTTATCTTAAGGAGGACTTTGTGGCTGTACATTTGAGACTGGCTCGAACGGGAAGGCATAAACGACCGATGTATCGGGTGGTAGCTGCCGATTCACGGAAAGCACGTGACGGTCGGTTTTTGGAGATCCTTGGAATTTTTGATCCGTTGAAAGAAGCAGGCCTACCGGAATTGAAGCAGGAACGTGTCCTGTCCTGGTTGCGGCACGGCGCGCAACCTACGGTGACCGTGCGGACGTTGCTGCGTCGGGCAGGAGTCTGGAAGCAGTTTGAGGCTGAAAAAGCCGCGCAGAAAAAAGCCCCTGCAAAGGCCTAATCTCGCGATGGTGAGTCAGCTGGACACCGTGACGGTGGGACTGATCGAGCGGCCATTTGGCGTCAGGGGAGAGGTGAAGGTTCGACCACTGTCCGATGTCCCGGGTCGATTTGAAGGGCTGAGGAGTGTAAGTCTCCTCGCAAAGAACGGGCAGACGCTGGAGACCAGCGTCACCCATGTGAGGCGGGCTGGGACTAGATTTATTCTTGGATTGAGCGGTGTAACCACGCCGGAGGCCGCGAGTCTCTGGCGGGGTGGATTCATCCGAACGGTTCGGGGAATTGTGCCTGAGCTGCCGGATGGGCAATACTATGAGTGTGATCTCATCGGTCTTACTGTTTATACTGAGGAGAGTCAGTTGATCGGTGTGCTGGAAGAGATCTTGGACGTGCCGGGGAATCTGGTGTTTGTTGTTCGCCAAGGAGCCAAAGAGACCTTGATCCCTGCCGCGAAAGAATTGGTGCGCGCCGTCGACGTGGCAGCTGGCACAATGACCGTCCGGCTGATCGACGGATTGGGTGAGTAGCATGTTGCGGTTCGATGTGCTGACATTGTTCCCAGGCATGTTCGCTCCGGTCTTGACTCACAGCATGCTCAAGCGAGGGCAAGACAAGGGGCTGCTTACCGTGAAGGTGCATAATTTGCGAGACTTTACGGCGGATCGCCACAAAGTGGTCGATGATATGCCGTATGGGGGGGGGGCCGGCATGGTCATGAAGGCCGAGCCGATTCTTCTTGCGGTTGCCGCGATCCGAGATGAAGCGCAGGCAAGCGGTGAAGACATTCGGATGATGTTTCCATCTCCTCATGGGCGGCCGTTTACGCAAGACTATGCGCAGCAGTTGGCGGGTGAGCGCCGCCGAATCGTCATCCTGTGCGGGCATTATGAGGGAGTGGATGAGCGTGTCCGTATGACTGTCGCTCCGGAGGAAGTTTCACTCGGAGATTATGTGTTGACCGGAGGTGAGTTGCCAGCGCTCGTTTTGATCGATGCAGCGGCCAGACTTGTCCCTGGCGTCTTGGGCGATCCCACTTCTGTCTTGGAAGAGTCGTTTTCTGATTCGTTGCTGGAGTATCCGCAGTATACAAGGCCCGCAGAGGTTGGAGGAGTCGGCGTGCCCGACGTCTTACTCTCGGGCCATCATGAGGCCATTCGGTTGTGGCGTCGGAAAGAAGCATTGCGCAGCACGTATCTGCGTCGACCTGATCTTCTGCAAGGTCGGGTGTTCACGAGGGAAGATCAACAGTTGTTGGATGAATTGATGAGCGAGGGCCTTTTGACGGCCACGACATCACGTTGGGAGGAGGAGGGTTAAGTCCATGAATCAGTTGGAGCGAATTCAGCGGTCCTTGACGAAGAAATCAGCGCCACACTTTGAGATCGGGGATACCGTCAAGGTCCACGTCAAAGTCATCGAAGGCGAAAAAGAGCGTATCCAGGTCTATGAAGGAACTGTGATCGCGCGCAAGGGAAGTTTGAATACCGAAACGTTTACGGTCCGAAAAATTTCATACGGAGTGGGGGTCGAACGGATTTTCCCGGTCCATTCTCCGATTGTCTCCAAGGTTGATGTGGTTCGGCAGGGGCGCGTTCGACGCGCGAAGCTGTACTATCTGCGCGGCAAAAAGGGCAAGTTTGCGAAGGTCGAGGAGCGGGAGTTTGTCGGAGGGAGCAAATCCTCGGCAGAACCTCCGGCTGCCAAAGCAGAGACCGTGACGGCCTCCTAGCCTTCTTCGGAGCACATGTTCCCTCACGGCAGGGGCGATCGCATGAGTCGGTGAAGGAACGTCTGATCTGATGGGACCCACCGAAGAGTTCGAGCGGGCGGCCCGGCTGTGTGGGTATCGTCGTATTGCCGGCATTGATGAAGCCGGACGGGGCCCGTTAGCCGGTCCGGTCGTTGCCGCCGCGGTTGTCTTACCGGTTCGCTGTCGGCTCTCGGGGATCGATGATTCTAAGCAGCTATCCGAAGGGGAGCGAGCCCGATTGTATGCCGCGATTCTTGAGCATGCCATGGGGATGGGAATCGGATCGGCGGATGTCGATGAGATCGATCGGCTCAATATTCTCGAGGCGACCAAGCTGGCGATGCGGCGAGCCATCGATCAGCTTGCTCCTCCCCCTGATTATCTACTCATTGATGCCGTGACGCTTCCTGGGATCGGAATCCCTGAACGGCCTATCATCAAGGGAGACTCCCTCTCCCTCTCGATTGCGGCAGCCTCCATCATCGCTAAAGTTACGAGGGATCGTCTCATGGCAGAGTACCATGACATGTTTCCCGAATATGATTTTCTCTCGCATAAGGGGTATGGCACGAGAGAACATCTGCAACGATTGGCGCGCCATGGCCCCTGCTCCATCCATCGCCGAACATTCAGGCCGGTGCACGAGGCGATCCTCGCCGCGAAGCGTGAGCCGTCCCGACGGATGTGCGGCACAGTGCTCGAACAGTAACGGCATGGTTACTTCAGACCCTCGCCATCAGTTTGGCCAAGCCAGTGAAATGCAGGCCGAACAGTTCTTGGTGGCCAAGGGCTATCGCATTCTCGATCGTAACGTACGGACTAGGCTTGGTGAATTGGACCTCGTCGCGGACGATCATGGTGTCGTGGTCTTCGTCGAAGTGAAGGGCAGGACCACAGACGCCTTCGGCGGGGCTCTGCTGGCGGTGGATCACCGCAAGCGGGTGAAGCTGACGAAACTGGCCGCGCAGTATTTAGCCCAACGGCATTGGTTCGATAAGGTCTGTCGATTCGATGTGGTGTTGGTCCAGGGGAGAGCCTCCGACCCGGGGCAGATCGAACATCTCCAGAACGCATTTGACGTGACCGAACACTGAAAGTGTTCGCCTTTACTCGAAGGGATTTCTATGGATGCCATCATTCAACTCATCCATGTGTCAAAATGGCATGCTCGCAGAGCTG
>CAKKRK010000238.1 GCA_919902665.1 Nitrospiraceae bacterium | reverse complement strand
CCTTTTCAAACTCTTCTTACGGTGCTTCTTTGGTTACGTTTCGCCCTAATTACCAGCGAAATTGTACGCACCAAATAGAGTTCCGTAGAACACAAGGGCAAAACTGAGACCCTGGCCCAAATGGATCTATACAAATGGCTCTGATCCAGATAGATAAACTCAAACTACTAGAGCCACAAGGTATTATGGGAAATGCCTACTCACCTAGCTTTTCGACGAGTTGATGAAGGAGAGAGGAATCACCATAAAGGGTTATTGTGGAAAATACGCAACAGGAATATGACGTGCAGCGAAACAAGGAAGGTGCCCTAAAAGCCACAACAAAATAGAAGGGCACTACCGTCAACAGACCGTGCAGTAAGCGGGAGCATCAATGAGACCAAGAGTTATTACACTGCTCCTGTACAGATGAACAGTACAACGATATCCAAAAACGCTCTTTTTCCTTACCGTCTTGTAATAGGCCTTATGGCTCTACTCGCTTTAGAGAATCCGGAGATCGCAACGTCGCAACCACCATCGGATCAATCTCGATCCTCTGATTCAACTTCCACAACAAAAACAGCCTCTTCTGCTTCTTCCTCGGCCACGGAAACAGAGGGTGACATCTTTCGGATTTTAAAAGAAGAAAAAGAAAGCATTTCAAGAGGCTTAGGACAAGAGCAACCCATCTCAGAAGCACCAGCAAATGTGTACGTCATCACGGATGAAGATATTCGCCATTCAGGAGCAACGGACATACCGACTGTCTTACGGCGTATTCCAGGAATGGAAGTCATGCAGATGACTGGTGCCGACTTTAATGTCAGCACGAGAGGGAATAACCAGACGGCCGCCAATCACTTACTTGTATTGGTGGATGGCAGACCAATATATGAATACGCCTTTGGCAACGTATTTTGGTCCTTATTGCCGGTGACGCTACCGGAAATTAAGAAAATTGAAGTGATGAAAGGCCCCTCTGCCTCGATCTATGGTTTCAATGCATTTGACGGTGTCATTAACATTGTAACCAAATCACCACAGGAGATGAAGGGCAACACAAACGGCACCTATGCTCAATTCGGCGGTGGAGAATTTGGCACAATCCGATCGACCCTCATCCAAGCTGGCACGCATGGCGATTTTGGATACCGACTCTCTTTCGGCCACGATCAGAATCAGAAGTGGAGTAATCGAGATACACTGGCCTTGCGGTCAAATAAGTTTAACTTACAGACCGAATACTCCTTGAAGGATAATTCAAAGATATCCCTATCCGGTGGGTTCATCGATTCTAATCGGTTTGATGGTCAAGTATACGACGTGGTTCACGAGTCTTCACAACTCTCGAACGGCTACGTACAAGCTTCGTATGAACGTTCTAACTTCTTCATCCGCACCAGCTGGACACGTTGGGATAGAAACAGCCTTGCACTCGTTGACCCTCAACTCAGAGGCTTGGCAGCCATTACGGATCGAAATGGAAACCCCTCACAGACATTCAGACACGACGTATATACGCTATGGACTCAGCATACAGTGGACATCGGATCAACAAACAGGTTGATCTATGGTGTGAACGCATTTCACAATGTAATCACTCAGGTCAATGTATTCGATAGCGCAGTCCAAGAGAATCGGTTTGGAACGTATGTCCAAGACGAATGGCGCATCACAAATAACCTGACGTTTGTTCCGGGAATTAGAATCGACCTGCACAGTGAGTTAAATCCGACATATAGTCCACGTGTTGCGGTCCTCTACCAGCCAACTCAAGACCATACCTTCCGAATCTCCGGCTCCATGGCATTTCGTCCGCCTAATCCGTTGGAAACACACACAGATCAACGAAATGTAATTATCCCGCTTGGGCTTAGCATACCAGCAATTGGATCCCGAAACCTTCAAGCCGAAAAGATTGTTTCATACGAAGCGGGGTATCAAGGCTGGTATTGGAAACATCGTCTAAGGGTACGTGGAGACGTATTCTTCAATCACCTATCAAACTCAATTGGAGTGATCCAAACTCCTAATGGAACCTTCACAAGCGCGAACTTCGGACAAGCCGACATATATGGAGCTGAAGTGGGATTTGAATTTTTAGCGACCTCTTGGCTGACAGGTTTTTTCAACTATTCCACAGTTCAGGTGCATCAGACTTCAGATTTGGTTGCAGCCCAAGGACTAAATACCCGAGGGGCACCGCCCTATAAGATTAGTGCGGGCTTACGTGGAGAATGGGACAACGGGCTTAGCGCTGAATCTGTCGTGCATCATGTTGCAGCTTCCAGTTATCCTGTCTCTCCAGCATTCTCTCTCTTCAACGGTTTTTTCGGCGGCATTGTCCCACCTGACAGTCGGGTTCCCGCATATACCCTCCTGAATGTGCGAGGTGCCTATCGATTCTGGAAGGACAGAGCTGAAGTGGCTATAGCGGCATTCAATGCGATTAATGATCGCCATCAGGAAAATCCTGTTGGAGACGTAATAGGAAGCAGAGTGGTGGGATGGTTAACGCTGAGATACTAAGTCACCACCCATCGAAAGGGATGGGAAGGACGGTCGAGGAAAATACGGAAGGTTTCGTGAGGTGATCCTATGCAGAAAAGTACTCACTTGACATAGATATGGAATGCCCACCATCTACACGATGTGTGCTACGTGAATAAACAACGAGTTGGTTCATTATATGAATTCAGAGACGTGGATCGTTCTACTAACCCGATATCATATATCGACTATCTGGACCGGTCCAATGCGAATCAAAACATGAGAACTGCAAAAGAGCACATAGCTTCTTTTCTGAGACCGAAAAATGGGCATGTGCTGCTCGATATCGGATGCGGAGTAGGTCATGATGCTAAGGTGCTCGCCAGCTTTGTTGGAAAAACAGGATTAGTTGTAGGAATAGACAAGAGCAAGGTGATGATCCAAGAAGCAAAACGCAGATTCCGCCGGACCGCGCTACCCATAGAATTCTACCCTTGCGACGCTCACAAGCTAGATTTTCCAGCGAACAAATTTAATGGCAGCGTATGCTTTAGTGTGTTGACACATTGTGAGCAGCCCGCTGCGGTCATATCGGAAGCTCATAGGGTTCTCAGGCCTAGAGGGCGTCTGGTCGCGTTCGAGCCAGACTGGGACTCTTTGGTCATCAGTACAGGTGAGCAGTCTTCTGACGAACTTCTTACGAGTATCCTGAAGAAAAGCGTTTACCATGGAGGCATTGCACATCAATTGCCAAATCTCTTCACCCAGTGCAGATTTCAATTCGTAACAGTTCAGACCATCGCTCTGACAATCTCGGATTATGAATTGGCAAATAAGGCGTGGAGAATCGAGCCCAATATCGCACATGCTCAGAAGACTCGCCTAATCTCTGCTGCAGATGCAGATCACTTGCGGTGCGGGCTTCGCAACCTAACTCAGCAGTTTTTTGGAGCCTTAATGGTTTTTGCCGTTACGGGCACAAAAGGGGTCCATCGATCGAGAACCAAAGCAGGCGCAGAAGGGGCGATCGTGCAGACCATTAGTAGGAAACCGATAAACCAAAAGAGGAGGACTCATGGCACCAAAAAAAACTTCAAAGAAAATTACCGGAGCGACCCTAATCGTTAAGGCGTTGCCCAAAAAATCAGCTGAAACACTAATTAAAAGGAAGCTCGACAACCTTACCTTTGATGATTTCAATACGATCGGGAAACAGATACAGAAATACTGGGGAGACGATCCGACCAAGTTCGCAGTCAATATGGGGACAATGTACGATCCAATCAGATGCGGGGGATGTTTCTGCTTTTGCTAAGCATTCATAAGATGCTCTACAGCCTTCTTAATCTTAGCGAGCAGTCAGATTCTATGTTACTAAATCGCTCTGCTTGTTTAAGGATGTAACAGATCAGTGGCAGTTCACGGTTGCCCATGAGGGAGTATATTTACAGCGTTCCCGTTCAGGTCATAGAGATTCCTGATGGCGTTGTCCTGAAACGTGGGTGCAATGAACTGAAAATTTGCGGAGCAGACGCAAAAGAAATAGTGCGCACAGTTCTCATGACCTCCCAAAATGGCGGGGCTACTACCGATGAGATCGCAAGTCGGCTTTCTAAGCTAGCAAAGCCTCAGGTTGAGAAAGTCATTGCACACCTTTTGGACCGAGGATTTCTTGTATCGGGGGCTTTTCGAGGACGCTCTGCAGCAGCAACGGAATCTCATCTAGACATCTTTTTTTGGCACTTTGACGGAGTGTCCGCAACTATGATCGAGCGATTTAAGTCTACCCGTATCTTAATCGTCGGCATAAACTACATTTCCAGACAACTTATCATGTCGCTGCTTGCCTGTGGCCAACAGAATTTCCAGATCATTGATGATACCAGGCAACGCAATCTGCGTTTTTTTGATAGTACTGGCCATCTCAAGACTACCGAATGGGGCGCTTCGTCAAATCGTTTCATCAAGTGGCAAGAAGGCTGTCAATTGCCTGAAGGAGACTGTCTCATTGCCACATCTGATTTTGGAGGTCAACAATCCCTACTCTCATGGAATCGTCTGTGTCTCCAGAAGAAAATCAAGTTTATGCCAATTACTTTGACAAATTTTACTGGACTCGTGGGCCCCTTGGTTATTCCTGGCGAAACGGCATGTTACATGTGTTTTCTATCTCGACAACGCAGCCATTCGACTGACGATCTGACTGAATCGCTCATTGACTCGGTCGCATTTGAAGGTCAGCATATTGTGGGGTTTCATCCTTCCATGGCATCAATTCTGGGAGACATTGCAGCTTTTGAACTTACTAGACACTATACGCAGACACTACCGGGTCAAAGTTACGGCCGCATTCTGGAAGTAAACTTGCTCGCCGGCGGCATGACGCCCCGAAGAGTTCTGAAGGTACCTCGATGCTCCGACTGCAGCCCTTTTCATCAGCAATCTTCTCTTGCTGTGTTGAATCCTGGATGCGCAATCAACAATACGCCATCGAGAGTATGATTCCATGACTACCATTACCGATCTATTAGGCTTGCTCGTTGATGATCGGGTTGGCATCATACGCCATGTCAGTGAGGTCAGGCACGGCGCAGGAACTCCAAACTTTGTCTGCATGTCTGCAGAAACCTGCATGGTTGATGGGATTTCAGGACCCACTAAAAAAGGCAGGATTTATGGAACAGGAGTAGCAATTGACAGGGAGCGCGCCATCTCCAAGGCGGTTGGCGAGGCGGTGGAACGATACTGTGCCATTGCCTATATTCGTGAGGAGCTTTCGCTCACTTCATATTTATCAGCACCATTCCGTTGCGTTCAACCAGAAATATTTGCGCTCTACACTGCCGAACAGTATTCTGATCCGACTTTCCCTTTTTCTCCATTTACTCGGGAGACACCAATCCGCTGGGTTCCCGCGATTGATATCGTCTCCGGTGATAAAAAATACGTTCCAGCAGACTTCGTGTATCTTGCTTACGGGAGTCGTGAGCTGGCCAGCGAACCACTACTAGCCCCGTTGATGTCCACTGGCCTAGCGTGCCATACGGATCCGACCCTTGCCGCAATTTCTGGGATTTGTGAGGTGGTCGAACGAGATGCAATCGCAATAGCTTGGCAGACTGAGCTATCACGACCGCACATTCGCCTTGGCTCTCTTAGTAATCAAAATCAACTGCTCGCCCAGCGGCTCTCACGGCCTGAATCATCAATTGCCCTCTTGGATTTTACTCTGGACCACGGAGTCACCGTGGTCTTTTCGACTATGAGATGTGGAATTCCCAAAGCACCTGCGCTGCTTGTTGCGGCGGGTTGCAGTCTCGATCCTGAAATAGCCGTCCAGAAGAGTTTGGAAGAACTGGCGCAAATCATTCCGTTTGCGCTACGTGAAAAACAGACCAAGCCTTTTTCTCCAGGAACAAATTGGGAACATGTAGTCGACCCAAAATCCCACGCTGCCGTTTACTACGACCATGCAAATGCGCGGAAGGCTGAGTTTCTATTCGCCTCGCCCAATCAGATTTCTTTTCAGGAACTAAGGAACCATTCCACTGGGCATCCTGAAAAAGATCTTGATTCTCTCATTCAGCGTATTTCTTCCGTTGGGCATCCGGTTCTACTCGCTGATATCACAACGGAAGATATAAAAGACCTTGGACTACACGTTTTACGAGCAATCATTCCGGGCTTTCACCCTTTGTATATGGGACATCAATTCAGGGCATTGGGAGGAAGTCGATTGCGGGTAATGCAGAAGAAATTTGCAACGCGTCATCCAGGCCAGATCAAGATTGACAACCCCTTTCCCCACCCTTTTGCTTGAAATCTCATACACATTATGACTTTTATCCGTTGGCAAGATCTCGCATTCTCGGCAGGATCCGAAACTTCTCTCTGGGAATTGTTTCATGAAAATAGCAAGCTGGGACGTCATGCGCCAGGACTTACCGAGAAAGAAGTTCGTGAATACGTCGCAAGTCTTCCTGAGAGCCTACAATTTGACGGTTACCCAACCGTAGCATTACCAAAACGCTTGCCGACACTTCGTCTATCAGTAAGAGAGGCCATACAAGGTCGCATATCTCGTCGCGAATTCATTAAAGTTTCTATGCCATTAAATTATCTTGCAGCACTCCTGCTCCTAGGATATGGCATCGTTGATTTCACACCGGCCCACGCAGGTGAAAGCCCAATCCGTCGAAGACGCGTCGTCCCCTCTGCTGGGGCACTTTATCCATTAGAGATCTTTTTTCACGCCACGCGAGTGCGGGGTCTGGCGACTGGTTTATACCACTTTAACCCCTCTCATCGTGTAGTTGAGCTCGTCAGGAGCGGCGACCAAACAAAAACCTTCAAGAAATCTTTTGTTCAGATGCCGGCTGTGACGAAGGCTTCCCTGGTCATCTTTATTACAGCTATGTTTGAGCGATCTACCTTCAAGTATGGCGATAGAGGCTATCGATTTATCCTACTTGAAGCTGGCCACGTCGCACAGAACATAAATCTTGTAGCAGGAAGTCTTGGATTTGGCTCTGTCAATCTTGGAGGTTTTTTTGAACGAGAGGTGGACGACTTTTTAGCTATCGATGGAATTACTCACTCGACAATTTATACGCTTGCCATCGGAACTGTGAAATCACAACGGGATTCAAACATCAACCTGGGCTTAAGGAGGGTTTCACATGTTGCAAACACAAGAACAACGTACGGGCCTAACAAGTGATAGATTCTTGGATTTGCACCGGCTGCTTACGACCAAGGATGATTACTTCTCGGCTGGCCCAGTGAAGACGCCGCCGCATGGCACGAATCGAAATAAAGTGCGAGCTCTCGGGAAGTTAATCGAGGCCGCGTCTGAAGAATTGCCTCTGGAATATCAGAATGGCTTCAGCAAACCTTTACTAAATAATCTTCAACAGATATGCGAGAAGATGCTCCTCTCCTTCCCTCAACCACACGGGTGGTGGGGGCTCATCTTCTGCGCAAACGCGGCAACACAAGTGTCAACCACGAGCCCTGTGCACAGTTCAGTCCAGAGATTGCAAGCCGTAATTGCAGACATTTATACCTCTTTTCTCTATTCTGATGATCGGGTTAAGCTGGGTCTCGGTCGTAAACAAAGACTGCCTCCGCTTGGTGCCTTCACTGCTCCCATACTTCCCTCACATCAAGTCTCTCCTCCTCCATATATGTATAGTGTGGAGTTAATGAAAGAGCTGTCAGCTGATTTCACGGCAGGTGTAGTAAGTTTGCCATCAGGCTATATAAACCACCCCATTCTTTGGTCTATTCTCGCACACGAAATAGGTGGTCACGATGTCTTGCATGCGGACGAAGGTTTGTTGCCCGAATTGCTGGAGGGAATCACGGGCCTCTTCAGCGGACCAAATGCGGATGCCCTGGCATCCCTATGGCGGTTCTGGGGTGAAGAGGCCGCAGCCGATGTGTGTGGAGTCCTAAACATTGGGCCCGCTTATGGGTTGGGTGCCATCGTGTTTCATACGGTCATTGCACACATTGGCGGCAATCCTGAGGATCATGACGATCCTAGCAGAGAGCACATCCATCCACCGATTCTTGATATCAAACCGAATCCACACCTAGTGGGAGACCCGCATCCAATTCCAGGGCTCATCCCATTTATCATTATTGGAGCAATAGAGGCGCTCACGGCACTTACTCCTTCCACCAAAACGCGATACATCTTACAGATCGAGGAATTGGCTAAACTATGCACGCCTGATTACGAAACAATCAATTTAAGTGACTATATTATTGCAAACGATGAGGGCAAGTGGATGAAACTTGGTGCCAAGTTTTCATTTAATGTATTGAAAGATTCGGCACTGAAAGTTGGACGGCATATAGCAAAAGCTACATTCCCATCACTAAACAACAAGAGCCTCCAAAACTTTGAGACTTGGGACAATGCCGATGAAGAAGTGGCACATAATGTAGCTAAAGCACTAGTAGCTGGTGATCCCATCGATAAAGTAAAGCAGAAAAATGGTTCTACCCCTGAGGACGCTCAGCTCCTTGCCGGTGCAATCCTTGCCGTATTTCGACAACCAGCAAGATACGACCCAGTTAATGAAGCACTTGGAGAGGCTTTTGATCGTAGCTACACGGACGACCCGCTCATACATCTTGTCCATTGAGACGCGAACGAATGCGGGTTCTGCTCCGCTTTATGGAAAGTCATTAGGGCGAAACGTAACCAAAGAAGCACCGCAAGAAGAGCTTAAAGAGATTTTCCTTGCGGTGGTTGAACCAATACTTGATTTCCTTCAGATACATCGGGAAGTGATATGTAGACACGCCTCGGTAATTGTATGAAATGTGCGTAGCAAACGACCAGAAACCCTCAATGCCATTGAGGTGATTTCTAGTGGGACGAGCAACCATCCTTTTGCTGTAATTGCCCGTGTGCTGTTAGAGGGGGCTCCTGAAAATTGGGCAGTATGATAAGTGGTAGCCTGGCTTCTCGAACGCCACCGCAGGGTGATGAACCAAAGAAGCGAGGCGATGAAGAGAACGAGGCTTCGTCTATCGCTGCGCGATCCTCGACTGGGCGAGTCGCCGGGTGTTGGCGTGGCGGCTCTCCGATACGTTGACCACGGATTTCTGTGTGGACGCGGTGCTGGAGGTTATCACCCGCTATGGTCCCCCAGAAATTTTCAACACGGATCAAGGCTGCCAGTTCACCAGCCAGGAATTCACCGGGCTTCTGCGGACTCATGGAATTCAGATCAGCATGGATGGAGCCAGACGGTGGCGGGACAATGTCTTTATCCAGCGGTTGTGGCAGAGTCTCAAATATGAGGAGGTCTATCTCCATGCCTATGAGACGGTCCGCGACACCCAGGAAGGGTTGCCCGCTACATGACCTTCTGGAATCAGATCAGGCCGCATCACGCGCGTGACGGACGCACGCCCGATCGCGTGTACTGTGACAACCGGCCTGCACGGCCCACTGCCGCGTAGGTATCAACGGCCAGGCGTCACTTATGAACGGAAAGATTCTGTCCAAACAAGCGGAGCCACCTCAGACCGTATACTACGACCAATAGTTACTACAAAAGGATTCACCAAGAATCATTTTGGATTCAGGCAACAAGCCTCCATTGCTGACCACCCAACATAGACTCAAACGCCGAATAGGTTGAAATCGTACAGTTTTATTCTAGTTCGGCAGATGCACTATTTAGATGGCATGTGGATTGCTCACTAGCTGAATAGGACATCTATGTCGACTTGCTTCCACACATCGGTGAGCTAAGGAATGGCCTCCAATTGATAATGATCGTCCTGGTGTTTTGAGACGGATCAGCTAGCCCCTTCAAAAGGGAAATGGGTGAAAATGTCATCCTATTAACTGACCACCCTGGAGAGAAAGTCCACATGACTTAAGAACTGATGATGTCAACTTCACTCCTGAAAATGGCTTGTCTCATTGACGGGACTAGAAATCGAACTTTCGCCCGATTGATCGAAAACGGTCTGATGGTCAACTGTGGCCATTTCCCGACTAGATCAGACTCTCTCGTAGGCGACAGACCACTCCACACAAGTTTTCTTTTTCGCCTCCCAGTTATACGGCTCTACCATCGTCTTAGAATCATGGGATCCGTGGGCTCTACAATGGCACCAGCCTCTCGTGCCAGCCCCCGAAATGATGCGCTCGTTGCACGGCATAAAACGAGCATTCTTCTCTCATAGCAGACTCAATTACCAAGGACTCGCGTGGTACGATATCTGCCAATTCTCTCTCTTGCCTACCTTGCGTTGATAACCAGCGTCCTACTACCGCTGGAGCCTGTTACCGCCCAAACAGCAAATCACCAGAAGAAATTGGGTACGCCAGTCGATCACAGTATGCCCGACGAACTCCTCCTCCTCAAAGAAGAAGAAACCGTCAGCATCGCCTCTCGCCACGAACAGCCCATTTCTCAAGCGCCATCGAACGTGTACGTGATCACCGACGAGGACATCCGCCATTCCGGCGCTGTGGATCTGCCGACGGTGCTTCGCCGCATTCCCGGTCTGGACGTCATGCAGGTGACGGGCGCCGACTTCAATGTGAGCATGCGGGGGAATAACCAACTGGTCAGCAACAAGCTGTTGGTCATGGTCGATGGCCGCTCGATCTATGTCGATGCGCAAGGGAGCGTGTACTGGAAAGCGATCCCGGTGACCTTGCCGGAGATCAAACGCATTGAGGTTCAGAAGGGGCCGGCCTCCGTCCTCTATGGCTTCAACGCCTTCGACGGGATCATCAACATCATCACAAAATCGCCAGAGGAGATGAAGGGCGCGACGATGCAGTTCGGGGGCGGCGCCTATGGCACGATCAGCAGTGCCGCCGTGTATGCCAATAGGTATAAGAACTTTGGTTTACGTCTCTCGTATGGTCACGACCAGAACCAGCAGTGGCGTAATGGGAGTGCGCTGGCCTATCAGGATAATAAATTCAATGTGCAGACAGAGTATGCGCTGGGAGGAGAATCGAAGCTCTCGTTCTCAGGCGGGCTCGTGGATGTGAATGACTTCGATGGCCATATTGTGGCCACGGCGGTAAAGACTGCTGTGCCAACTCTGGGCTATGCCCATGCGGGCTATGAGCGGCCGAATTTTTTCATTCGGGCCTTCTGGAACGGCTATGACCTCAGCGGACCCCAACGGATGAATCCTCTGCTCGCCCCGTTCTTGCGCTCCACCGATCGAAACTTCAATTCGGATCTGACGTCGTGGGGCAACACGTACAATATCGAGGCCCAGCAGGGGATCGAGTTGGGGGCCACCGCGCGTCTCACCGCTGGGATCAACTACCGGCATAACACCCTGTCAATGAACTTTATTGATCGATTTCGAACCGAGGATAGGCTGGGGTTGTACGTACAGGGTGAATGGAAACCTTCACCTATGTTCCAAGCAGTCGGCGGCGTACGCTATGACCTCAACACCTTCATCAATCCGACCATCAGCCCACGAGGTTCCTTCATATTCACGCCTCTACCTGATCACACTATCCGTGCCACGGTGGCCATCGGTTACCGCCCCCCGACGCTCTTTGAGACCCATGCAGAGGCTCTTATCTTCATCCCTTCGCAACCACCGTTCTTTAGTCGAGGCAGTGGGAGCCTCCGTCCTGAGAAGATCGTCTCCTATGAAATGGAGTATCAAGGCTGGTATCTGAAGCATCGGCTCAGGACTCGCGCTGCGCTCTTTTATAATCATATCTCTGATTTGGTCACGTTTGGTTCCCGTGGTACTGATATCCCCCAGGCTGGTGGGGTCGCCGACATCTATGGAGGCGAGGCGGGTATAGAATTCCTCGCGACGAAGTGGCTGAGCGGGTTCGGCAACTTTGCCTATCAGGAGATCGGCCAGACGCTCACGGGAACTGCTCAGCGTGCCGGGCCCCGGTTCAAGTACAACGCCGGCCTGCGAGCCCAGTGGGAGAACGGACTCAGCGGAGAGATCGCCTATCACTGGGTCGGCTCGGCCACGTATCAGCTTTCTTCCGCCTTCTCGTTTTTTTCGCCCTTCGGCGTGGTCCCGCCCAATCCGTATGTCGGGAGTTACGAACTTCTGAACCTGCGAGGGGCCTATCGGTTCTGGCAGGAAGCAGCGGCGGCCGGCTATCGCCGCGAAGCCGAGGTAGCAGTTTCCGCGTTTAACTCATTGAACGACACACACAAGGAACATCCCTTAGGCGATACGATCGGCAGCCGAGTGATGGGTTGGCTCACGCTACGGTACTAGTCTCGATAGAGCTGTACGACGATGCTGAACTCTTTGTCAAGCCATACTAATTCATTGCTCATAGAGCCTGTGCGCTCTGCTCGGACGACGCGATCATG
The DNA here is from genome assembly GCA_919902665.1 of Nitrospiraceae bacterium. Classification (GTDB taxonomy): domain Bacteria; phylum Nitrospirota; class Nitrospiria; order Nitrospirales; family Nitrospiraceae; genus Nitrospira_D. Next base: position 22,335 of record CAKKRK010000238.1, on the reverse strand, counting down.
ATCTTCCTTACCTGTACAGGCCGGAAACAGATAAGGGCGCAAGGTGCATGCCTCTGGTTGATGCCACTCATGCTTACTGCTCTCTGGTGCATTGCCCCCGTGCATGCGAGAGCTGCCGGCGTCGAGATTGCCATCCTGAAATCCTCTGACCTTAAAGCGTACAGTGAAGCCATCGAAGGATTCAAGACGACGGCGCCGGGCGGAACGACCTACACCGAATACGACCTGCGGGGCGATCTTGAACGGGGAAAGCAACTTGCCAGAAAACTCCGGGCATCGGACTCAGCGCTCGTGGTCGCGGTCGGCCTCAAAGCGGCACTGGCGGCCAAGCTGGAGATTGTGGACATCCCGGTGCTGTATATGATGATTCTCGACCCCTTGAAACATCGCCTCACCGCTGACAATATGACCGGAGTCCTCCTGGAAATTCAGACGGACCGTCAGTTCAAGATCATGCGCACGTTCCTCCCTACCCTGCGCCGGATCGGCATGATGTACGACCCCGACAAGTCTGCGTCCAAGTTGAAGGAGGCGGCAGCGCGGGCGCCTACCTATGAGTTTCTCTTGCAGGGGTTTCCGGTCGAGCATGAGAAAGAGGTTCCACAGCAATTTCGGTCGCTCTTGTCTGAATCAGAAGCCTTATGGCTCATTCCTGACTCGACCGTCCTGACGGACGAATCGATCCGCTTTATTCTCGAATCGGCGCTGGCCAAGCAGGTTCCCGTCGTCGGCTTTTCTTCCGAGTTTACTCGCCTTGGCGCCCTGCTCAGCCTGTCGATCGACTACGGCGACGTCGGCCGAGAAGCCGGTCTCTTGGCCAAGCGCATCGTGAATGGCGAACAACAGTTGCCGCTCAAGCCAATCTCTGTTCAACGGATCAGAATCACGGTGAATCAAAAGACGGCGCGGTATTTGGGCATTACGATTCCAAAAGAACTCGACAGTCTAATCGACGAAACGTACTGAGCGGTCAACAATGGAAGCCCTACACCCAAACCGACAAGAGGTCACACCAGGGAAGCCGGCTCGCTTCGTTGGTCTACGCACAAAGTTTGTGGTGTTTTTCAGCCTCATCTTCATCATGACCTGTTCGTCCTTGAGTTGGTATTTCATTGAAGCAAGACGACAGGCCATGACCGATAACCTGGAAGAACTTGGAACCATCTTATTAACGAATACCGTGCACAATGAACACTTTCGGATTGCCGGCGTCGTCCTGGAGGATCGCACAACACTCGGTCAATTCATGCAGAGCCTGATGGCCATCGACCATGTCGTCTACGTGACCATCACCGCTTCCGACGGTCGTATCCTGGACCGACAAAGCAAACGAACTCGCAAACTGTCGAGCCGTTCCCCGAAAACCTCAGAACAACCAATCTACCCGGACGACCGAATCTCAGAATCGCTGCTCCAAGCTCCGCTGACCGCTCCGCTTATAACGAGGCTCGTTCTCTCGTCTGAACAGACATTGGTTCCTCAGGATGAGTCTTCGGACTGGATCCTGCCATTTTTTGTTAGGAAAGAAACGCTATTCGACTTTGTGATGCCTGTCCTTCGGAAGTCCTCGGCTGATACTGCCCTGCCCAAACTTTCGGTCGAGTTAGAAGAGAAAACAAGTTCCGCTCTCTCGAGCGGCATTTTTCCGGTGGTTGGTCTGGTGCGGATCGGGATCACCGACATCCAGGCCAAGGAAGCGCTGATGGTCATTGTCCGCAATGTCTCGATCCTTACGCTGCTCATCATCGCGGGAGGCATTCTTGGTGCTCATCTATTGACCTCGCGTATTACGACGCCGCTACGAAGTCTCGCCAACTCTGCTCGGGAACTGGCACAGGGAAACAATGCACCCGTTCGGCTCATGATATCCACCAACGATGAGGTTGGTGAGTTGACACATGTGTTCAACGATATGATGCAGTCTCTGTATGATCGCAATCAAGCCATCTCGATGAATATCAAAACGATCCGGCGACAGGTCATGCACTTGACCACGGTGCATCAGGCCAGCACCGCGATCACAAGCGCCAGCATGTTCGACATGGATCAGCTGCTCGACACGGTGCTCCAGTTACTCGCTGAAAACCTAGGGTTTTCTAAGATGGCGATCGTACTCTACCGTGCGGAACAGAACCGTTGTTCCGTCGCCCATATTATTGGAGTTTCCCCGGAGATAGAGGATGCAGCACGACGCATGCAAGTACCAGTTTATGACGGCAGCACCACGGCCGATCTCCTCATTCACGGCAAACCATTGCTGATCCACGATATTGAAGCCGTCACTCCACGCTTGCACCCCTCGGTTCTTGAGTTGCTGCGCCGTTCTAAGACGCGCTCAGTCGCGTGCGTGCCGCTGCAAAGCCATGCCAAAATACTCGGCTATCTGGCAGGCAGCCGAAGCGCACAGCCATGCAGCGAGGAGGATCTCCACATTCTGCTGACGATCGCCGGCCATGTGGCGGCCGCCATTGACAATGCCAAGGCCTACTCTGATCTAGCGAAGCTAACGCAGCATCTGGAAGAGCGTATCGAGCAACGGACCGACGAACTATCGCGCGCCAACACACAGCTCCAGGAACATGATCGGCACCGGTCAACGTTTCTCTCCGTCGTCTCACACGAGCTGCGAACGCCCATGACGGCGATTCGCAGCTTTGCGGAAAATATGTTGGACGGCGTGACAGGGCCGCTGACCGAACTGCAACATACCTATCTCACACGTATCCAACACAATGTCGCCCGCCTTGGGAGAATCATCGTGCAACTGCTCGATTGGTCGCGTCTCGATACAGAAAGCGTCCAGCTTCGTTTAGAGGACATCTGCATCCACCAGATCGCAACGATCACGGCTGACAGCTTACAGATGGTGGCCGGCGAGAAAACCGTAACCCTTACCGTGGCGTCGGCCGAGTCGCTTCCACCGGTCCAAGGTGATCACGACAAGTTGGAACAAATTCTGTGGAACCTCATCGGGAATGCGATTAAATTCACCCCGGCTGGCGGTCGTGTGACGGTGGAGTTTTGCGTGTCGCCACCAGGCTTCGTACAAACGTGTATTGCCGACTCAGGCTGCGGGATCGACCCGTCCTACCTGCCGAACATTTTCGAGGAGTTTTCCAGGGTGCCGTCAGCGATGCCCACGTCACAGGGTGCGCAACTTGGCCTCTGGATTACAAAGACACTCGTCACCATGCATCGTGGACAGATCTGGGTAGAGAGTCAACCGGCGGTCGGGTCACGCTTTTATTTCACGCTCCCACTCGCTGGGTCACAGGATGAACCGAGCTAAACAACCTAATCAGCCGGTGGCGTCCCAGTCGTATGAGGGCACAACGTTATCTATTTTGAAAGGAGCGACAGACGATGCGCGCTAAAATTCTTGTTGTCGATGACGACCCCGATATCCTCCTGAGCTTGCAGAATCGTGTCAGTTTTATGGGACACGAGCCCCTAACGGCGACGAACGGCAAAGATGCCTTGCGCTTGATTGGGGAAGAGGAACCAGATCTTGTCCTGCTGGACTTGAAAATTCCAGAGATTTCCGGGCTTGACGTGTTACGGCAGGTCAGTGCGGCATCAGTTCCGAGTGAACCAACAGATGAGGAGGCAACCCAGACACCCCCCTATACAACCCCGCTGATCGTCATACTGACTGCATATGGAACCATCGAACTCGCTGTACAAGCTATGCAACTCGGCGCCTTCGATTTTGTGCCGAAGCCATTCACCTCGGACCACCTCACCGTCGTCATCAACAAAGCCTTGGCCACCGTCGCCCTCCACCGCCACGTCGATTCGCTCCGCAAGGAGGTCGATGATCAGTTCGAACCGATCGTCTCGACCAGCCAGAAAATGAGCGAACAACTGGCCGTGGCCAAACAGGCGGCGCCTTCCTCCGTGACCGTCTTGTTGCTCGGCGAAACGGGGACAGGGAAAGAAGTCGTCGCCCGCGCCATTCATCGGTGGAGCCCTCGCTCCACGAAACCATTTATTGCCGTCAATTGCGCTGCTTTCCCTGAGAACCTACTGGAGAATGAGCTCTTTGGCCACGAGAAGGGTGCGTTCACCGGAGCCATCAAGCGGGAGCCCGGAAAAATCGAGATCGCCGAGGGAGGCACGCTGTTTCTTGACGAGATCGGCGACATGCCCCTCACCATGCAAAGCCATCTCTTGCGAGTCCTGCAAGATCGGACATTCTACCGTGTCGGTGGAACGCAAGAAGTACGGGCCAACGTGCGTTTTCTCGCCGCCACGAATAAAGATCTGAAACAGGCGATTCATCACGGCACGTTCCGCGAAGACTTGTACTTTCGCCTTGCCGTGATTCCTCTCACCCTGCCGCCGCTCCGGGAACGGATGGAAGATCTTTCTGCGCTGATCCACCATTTCCTCAACCGGCCCAGTCATGTGGGTCCGTGCAAACGCCTGACGCTCAGCGATGCCGCGTTCCAAGCGCTGCATCAGTACTCCTGGCCAGGCAACGTGCGTGAACTAGAAAACGTCCTCACTCGTGCGTTGATCCTATGCCCCGGCGACACGATTGGACCAGAACACCTCGCTTTGACTGCTCCAACGACGTCAAGAATCGCCACATCCCCAGTAAATCAGGAGCCTACTTCTGACATACTATTTTTCTCCTATCATAAGAGTATGGACGCCTATAGCCAGAAACTCCTTGAGGCGGCCTTGAACCGGAACGGGTGGAATCAAACGAAAGCGGCAGCCGAACTTGGTCTGCAACGGACCTACCTAACCAAATTGCTTCGACAGAAGCAGATTCCAAGCAAGCCACCTACTGATCCCTCAGACTGAAAGGACGATACTCCTACAAGAGCTTCATCTCGCCGTTCGATTTCTCACCATATCATCGACGGCCGATTCCCCACGTCCGCATCTAATTTGATCCAGCCTGGAATCCATTCAGATTCAGGTACACATCGCCACAGCATGGGCCTCTCTGTGCAAGTACTCAAAATATCAGGAGTAAGATGCCCGTCGCGCGTGGCCTAAGAAATGCTTAGTCCTTGGCATGAAGAAACGATCACCATGGAACTCGGACTTCATGATCGACACACCTCGACCTCCATGTGAATGAATCACGATGGAGCATAGAAAGGACGGGTATGAATATGCTGAGTGATGAGATGGCTATGTTAACGATTTCAGGCGCGATATGTTTCGCTGTGACGATGTTGGCGATGCTCATGCGAAAGGCATGACTCAATCCTGCACGGCGCAGCTTGCGACGAAAGGAGGTGAAAGGTGATGGTGATGTTGATGCTGTTGAACATTGGAGTGCTGGTGATCGGTGCGGTGTTCCTCATGTATGGGGCGCTTGGCCCTGACCGCAAGTAATCAATGGTGAAGCAACTGGCTTTGATCCCGCACCAAGGAAGTTTTTATCGTGAGAAATGGGTCTGGATGCGAGCCGTGATGAGGTCACTATCCCCCTCCGGCTCGCATCGAACAGGTCAAACACTGACACCGATCATTCCGTTAAATTTCGATGGGGAGTCCTGCTTCGCAACCTGCAGGATCGATTCTCAATGCGTCAAGATCGGTCTTATCTATTCACTACATCCGTTTCCCCGTTGAGAGAGCTTGGTTTGGAAAGAAAAGATAGGACTGCTGAATGGCATTATCCGCGCATCAATCACGATGACGCGATGGTTGGCGCGCAACCGATACGAAGTGCGGTTTGGTCGGGGCGAGAGGATTTGAACCTCCGACATCCTGCTCCCAAAGCAGGCGCGCTACCGGGCTGCGCTACGCCCCGACAAGCTCTTCTCTTTCACAACTCTTAGAGCAACGGCACCACGAGCTGCAGGTCCTTATATACAGGAATGTTCCGATTGGTGTCCAGGCAACGCCTACAATTGGACCATGTGCCAGCACCACGCGGCTCAGAGCGTTCCAGCGGCTAACGGTCGAAGCATGTCGGCCATGGCTCGAAATGCCTTAGCCCGATGGCTGATATGGTTCTTTTCTTCAGCCGTCAATTCAGCCAACGTACGACCGAGCTCCGGAACGAAGAATACGGGGTCATACCCAAACCCTTGCGAACCTGCGCACGCTTCAGCAATGACACCAACAAGCGTGCCAGTAGCTACTCGAGTCTCTCCTCCCGGCATCGCCAAGGCGGCGACGGTTACAAACCGGGCAGTCCGCCTGGCCTGCGGCACGCCATCCAGTTCCTTGATCAGCTTCCTACAGTTGTCTTCGTAGGTGGCGCCTTCTCCCGCATATCGGGCCGCAAAGACGCCCGGTCTTCCACCCAAAGCGTCAACTTCGAGTCCCGTATCATCCGCGACCGACAGGAGGCCTGTCACAGCAGCGATCTCTCTTGCCTTTTTTCGTGCGTTCGCTTCACAAGTTTCACCGTCTTCTTCGACTTCCGGTGCGGTCGGGAAATCGGCCAGGGTACGGATGCGAATGCCAAGATCTCCAAGAAGAGCCGCGAGCTCCCTGACTTTGTCAGAATTTCTGGTCGCGAGGAGGATCTCTTTGATCGGGCTCTCAGTCGAGTGCACCGATCAGCTCTTTCTGAATGGCGGTTAATCGTTGGATGGCCAGCCAGCCGAAATTCAGAAACTCATCCATATCTTGCTTCGCGAATGGCGTACGTTCCGCCGTACCCTGTACCTCAACATACTGGCCACGACCAGTCATCACGAGGTTCATATCCACTTCCGCCATAGAATCTTCGGTATAGGCCAGATCCACCATCACTTCTCCGCCAACTTTTCCGACGCTGATGGCCGCCAAGTAATCGGTCAGGGGAATCTTCTTCAGGAGATCCCTTTTTTTCAGCACGGCGCAGGCATCCGCCAAAGCGATAAAGGCACCGGTGATGGATGCAGTTCTGGTCCCCCCATCCGCTTGGATCACATCGCAGTCGATCCAAATGGACCGCTCACCCAGTTGCGACATATCTGTCACCGACCGCAGTGCACGTCCGACGAGGCGCTGAATCTCCAGAGTTCGGCCGCCTTGCTTTCCCTTGACCGCCTCTCGTGGCGATCGCTCATGAGTGGCACGCGGCAACATGGCATATTCGGCTGTCACCCATCCAGTCCCCTTGCCTTTGAGAAAAGGTGGCACCTTTTCTTCAACAGACGCCGTGCAAATAACCTTCGTGTCTCCCATTTCGATGAGAACAGCACCTTCGGCATGTTTGGTAAAGTTGCGGGTCACTTTCACCGGGCGAACCTGATCTCGGCGACGCCCATCGAAACGGACCAACCCTGAAATTGCGCTCATTCGTAGGCCCCTTCCTCAAGAGTAAGGTTGGAATTATAGTGAAGGCCCTAAGAAATCGCAAACCGATCGGCCGTCCCAGCATCGCCAGCGGTAGTACGAGGTCAGATTCGCCCTACGTCTCTTAGTTTGTACAAATCCCACCCCCCGCGTTTGGCGAATTCCGTACATCCCACGGGCATATAGCCCACCAACGCCAGCACTGATATCTGATCCTGATTGCAGTAGCTAACTCTGAAGACCGCTCCAAGTAAGAGGATTCCAACTTTCGCTCCCGCGAAACCACGATATGAAGACTAGCTGACAGTCCAAGACACGGGGGGGGAATGCGATGGCACACAAAGTGCAGAACTCCGTGAGATTCCTGCATCACTCAGGTTATACTCCAATGAGCCGATAAAGAAGAAACAACACAGTCTTCGACTCAGACGACCCGAAGAATACCCGACTCATGGCAACCCTCCTAGACCAGACCACTCATCAAGCCCTGCTCGATAATCGTAACATTCTGGTGGTTGACGATGAAGAGTCGATTAGGCGCCTCCTCGCCTATTTGCTCCAATCCCATGGGTATACGGTTGACTGCGCCGCTGATGCCCGAGAGGCTCGGCAAAAGCTGAGCGACCAGCCTTTTGCCTTGATGCTGTGCGATGTCAATATGCCGGGAGAATCGGGCATGGACCTGGTGCGCAGCCTTCTCTCAGACCAGAACCATACAGCGGCAATCATGGTCACAGGTCTCGACAGCTCCGTCCTGGCCAACGCAGCACTCGACGGCGGCGCGTTCGGATATATCGTCAAGCCGTTCGAATCCAATGAAGTGCTCATCGACGTCGCCAATGCCCTCCGTCGCCGCCGGCTTGAGATGGAAAACCGCCTCCATCGTGAGAATCTTGAGGATGTCGTCCGAACAAGAACACTCGCGCTACAGCAGGCGTTGGACTGGCTCGAACGTACCGAAAAAGAGCTCCGACTGTCTCGTGAGGAAACCATTCAACGGCTCGCCATTGCCGCGGAGTTCCGCGATAGCGCCACCGCTCAACATATTCAACGCATGAGCCACTACTGTGAGATGCTCGCGCGCAAAGCTGGCCTGTCGCCTGAACGATGCGACTTGATTCGGACAGCCAGCCCCATGCACGACATCGGTAAAATCGGCACTCCGGATCATGTGTTGCTGAAACCCGGGAAGTTCACACCGGAGGAATTCGGGGTGATCGCACAACACGCCGAGATCGGGTATAAAATCCTCAGCGGGTCGGAGGCAGAGCTGTTGAAAGTCGCAGCCGTCATCGCCTACACCCACCATGAGCGCTTCGACGGCACAGGATATCCTCGCAAGTTACAAGGCGAGGCCATTCCCATCGAAGGCCGCATTGCCGCGATTGCCGACGCGTTTGATGCCCTGACCACGCAACGGGTCTACAAGCCGGCCTTTGAAGTCAGTCATGCGATTGAGCTCATGCTCAAGCACCGGAGCGAACATTTTGACCCAGAGCTGCTCGACGTCTTTATTGCATCTACCGAGGAACTGGTGCGCATCCACGATCAATACGCAGACCGAGTGCACTCCAATACGTTCCGCCAACCATAAGCCTCTCCTCAGCTGACCCGACACATTGCTCAATTGTGGGCAATTCGTTGACCGACTGTGGTGCCACCGCTATACTTTTTAAACTTAATTAACCCTACCGAATAACCTAATGTGCTCCCAACCAGAGAGACCAGAGGCAGAAGGGATTGCCGAGTATGGCGAAAAAGTTGACGGCCGTTCGCAAACGTCTCCGGAACCGAAACTGGATCGCTTACCTCTGCGAATCCCTGGTGACCTCAGGCACCATGCCGACCTGGGAAGCTGCCACCTATCTCACAGAGAACTTGTTCGGAGAAAAGCCCAACCCTCGCCTCTTGACCCCTGCCAACCCACACGAGGTCACCGTGCAATTACTGCATCGCCTCTATCAACCGCTTGTTGAAGCCGCCTCTCGGGAAATCATGCTCTCCGCAGCCTCCCGGTTGCACGTCTTCACCGACATCAGCCTCACCGGAAACTCCGCCGTACTCATCGTCTTGTTCCCGGGACCCAACAAACCGCAGCAGCTCTTGATGCTAGAAGCGGCCAAGGCCTGGGACCTCGTGTTCCCGAACGCCGAGTCTTTCAATGCCTGGGCCGAAGAGCGATACCGGCTGCTCGTGAATGCGCTGCGGGCGACGATGGTAAAACTAGACGATGACCTGCTTACTGCAATTTAGAGTGCTTAGGTAGGCTCGTAATTCAGATTCGGCGAGAGCCAGCGCTCGACGGTGCGCAAATCCATGCCCTTGCGGCGGGCATAGTCTTCGACCTGATCTTTCCCGATTTTCCCCACCGCGAAATATTTCGCCTCCGGATGAGCGAAATAGAACCCGCTCACTGACGCGGTTGGCAACATGGCATAGCTTTCGGTCAGAGTGATGCCGCTGTTCTGTTCTGCCGATAAGAGGTCAAACAGCAGTCGCTTTTCCGTATGGTCTGGACAAGCGGGATATCCCGGTGCTGGCCGGATGCCGCGGTATTTCTCACGGATCAGATCGTCACTCGTCAGCTGTTCATGCTTCCCATATCCCCACTCTTCTCTAACTCGCTTGTGGAGATATTCGGCAAAGGCTTCGGCCAGCCGATCCGCAAGAGCTTTGACCATGATCGAATTGTAATCATCATGGTCGTTATCAAACCTCCGACAGAGTTCATCCAGTTCGATGCCGGTCGTCACGGCAAACGCTCCGATGTAATCCTGCCGACCGCATTCCTTCGGTGCCACATAATCAGCCAGTGCGAGATTGGGCTGGCCGGCAGGCTTCTCCGATTGCTGTCGCAGATGATGGATCGTAGTGAGCACCGTCTTCCGAGACGTATCCTGATAGAGCTCAATATCATCCCCAACACTCGATGCGGGGAAGAACCCATAGACCCCTCTGGCTTTGAGTTGTTTCTTATGAATAATCTCATCCAGGAGACGTCTCGCATCCTCATACAATTCCTTCGCCCTAGGGCCGACAGTTGGTTCGTCAAAGATCGTCGGATACCGACCTCTTAATTCCCACGTATGGAAGAAGGGCGACCAGTCGATGTAGGGAATCAACTCGACCAACGGTTGATCGGCAATCGTCCGGACGCCCAACGCCGTGGGCACGGGAATATCGACGTTCGCCCAGCCGGACATGAACCGATTGGCGCGCACCTGGGCGATCGAAAGAAGCGGCTTGGCTCCTCGATCCTGATGCGCTTGTCTCATCCGCGCATAGTCGTCCTGTACTTGCCGAACAAAACCTTCCTTCTTGGTTTGGCTCACCAAACTCCCCACGACACCCACTGCACGAGAGGCATCCAGCACATGGACCACGCCCGGCGCATAGGAAGGAGCAATCTTGACCGCCGTGTGGGCCTTGCTGGTCGTGGCGCCGCCGATTAAGAGAGGCACATCGAACCCCTCGCGTGTCATCTCCTTCGCCACATGGACCATCTCATCGAGCGAGGGCGTGATGAGGCCGCTCAGACCTATGATGTCGGCTTTGTGGTCTCGTGCTGCGGCGAGAATTTTTTCGCAGGACACCATCACTCCAAGATCGATCACTTCGTAGTTGTTACAGCCAAGGACGACGCCGACAATGTTTTTTCCGATGTCGTGCACGTCTCCCTTCACGGTCGCAAGCAAGACCTTCCCCTGCGCCCGAAAATTGCCGGACCGCTTCTTCTCTTCTTCCATGTACGGCATGAGATAGGCCACGGCCTTCTTCATGACGCGCGCGCTCTTGACGACCTGAGGCAAGAACATCTTGCCTGATCCGAATAGGTCACCGACGATATTCATCCCGGCCATCAGCGGGCCTTCGATCACTTCCAGAGGCTTCGGGTATTTCTGACGCGCCTCTTCCGTATCCTGATCGATGTAGTCAGTGATGCCCTTGACCAGCGCATGGGAGAGTCGCTCCTCAACCGTCCCCTGGCGCCACTCATCGTCCTTGACAGCCGCTTTCCCCTTCGCCTTCACCGTCTCGGCAAAATTTACCAGTCGTTCGGTCGCATCGGGTCGTCGATTCAACAACACGTCCTCGACAAGTTCGAGCAAGTCTTTCGGAATCTCCTCATACACCGCTAGCTGGCCAGCATTCACGATACCCATATCCAACCCGGCCTTGATGGCGTGGTATAGGAAGGCTGCATGCATCGCTTCACGCACCACATTGTTGCCACGGAAGGAAAAGGAGATGTTGCTGATCCCCCCGCTGACCTTCGCACCCGGTAGATGCTGTTTGATCCAGCGCGTCGCCTCGATGAAATTGATCGCGTAATTGTTGTGCTCGTCAATCCCCGTTGCGACAGTCAAGATATTCGGATCGAAGATAATGTCTTGCGGAGGAAAGCCGACTTGCTCCGTGAGGATCTTGTACGAGCGCGCGCAGATCTCCTGCTTCCGCTCCAACGAATCGGCCTGGCCCTTTTCATCGAACGCCATGACGACAACGGCCGCACCATAGCGATGGATGAGGGTCGCCTGGTCGATGAATTTCTGTTCGCCCTCCTTCAAACTGACACTGTTCACAACCGCTTTGCCTTGGATATTTTTCAGGCCGGTCTCCAACACCTCCCACTTGGAGCTGTCGACCATAATCGGCACTTTGCAGATGTCCGGCTCCGACGCGACCAGACGAAGAAACTTTTCCATGGCAGCCTTGGAATCGAGCATGCCTTCGTCCATATTGATGTCAACAATCTGGGCTCCGCCCTCGACTTGCTGACGTGCCACCGACAGCGCTGCCTCATAATCACCGGCCAGAATCAGTTTTGCGAAAGCCGGAGAACCGGTCACATTCGTCCGTTCACCGATATTCACGAAGTTCGAATCGGGCCTGATCGTGACGGCTTCAAGGCCGCTCAATCTCGTATAGGGCTCGACCGTTGAGAGCGCATGCGGCTTCACCCCGCGCACGGCTTCGGCAATGCGCTTGATATGAGACGGCGTGGTGCCGCAACAGCCGCCGACGATATTCAGCCACCCGTTTTCAGCCCATTCACGTAGTTGCGGTGCCAAGGTTTCCGGTGTTTCGGGAAACCCTGTAGGCAACAACGGATTCGGCAGACCGGCGTTGGGATGGGCGCTGATATAGATCGGCGCGATCTGTGATAATTCTTCGATCAACGGACGCATCTCTTTTGGGCCGAGTGCACAATTCATCCCGACGCTCAACAATGGCACATGGGAGATCGAATTCCAGAAGGCTTCGACTGTCTGCCCGGTCACCCCACGATTGCTGCCGGCTTGGATGAACGTCACCGATGCCATAATCGGAACCCGGCGCGCGCCGGATACAAACGCCTGTTGGATCGCAAAGAATGCGGCCTTCGCATTCAACGTGTCGAAGATCGTCTCCACGAGCAGAAGATCCGCACCGCCGTCGAGCAAGCCCCTAACTTGTTGGCCATAGGCACTCACCAACTCTTCATAGATGGCCCCTCGAGCTGCCGGATTGTTGACATCGGTGGAAATCGACGAGGTCTTGGTCGTCGGTCCGATGGCTCCAGCGACAAAACACCGCCGTCCAGGTTGCGCTCGCTGCACCGCCGCGACTGCCCGCTTGGCACACTCTGCGCCAGCTTTGGACATTTCATAGCCAAGGGTGTCCATCCCATAATCCGCCAAGGAGATCGTCTGGGAATTAAATGTATTGGTTTCAACAATATCCGCACCAGCTTCTAAGTACTGTCGATGAATCTCTTCGATGATGGTGGGCTGCGTAAGGTTCAACAGATCGTTGTGTCCCTTCAGATCCTTCTTCCAATCCTTGAAGCGCTCGCCACGAAAGGCGGCCTCGTCCAGCTTACGTTGCTGGATCATGGTCCCCATCGCTCCATCGAGGATTAGAATCCGCTCATGAAGAAGCTGCTCAATACTGCTATTCGTGTGGGCAACCGTCATCAACAACAATCCTTTCTTCAGCAATAGGATATCGCCTTCGATCCTAACTGGAGCACGCCTGTTCCCGCAAGAGCGTTCAGACGGCATCCTGGCGCGAGTGTTGCTCATATCTCCTTTTACAATTATTTCTGGCTCCTCCCCTGGCGAACTGGCTTTTCACTTAGTACGATGACGTCATCATGTGACTCTTGTATTGAGTGTACGTACCTTGGAGGTGACTATGGCCTCTCAACGTGCCCGGCAGTCCAGATCAGGCAAATCCACGCTGAAAATTATTGCCGTGTTTCTCAGCAGCTCCGACTCGCGTTGGTGGTTCATCCTTTTCAACCTACCAATACTGATTATGTGTCCCATCGCCGAACTCGACGAGGCCGAGGCTGAAGAAGCCGCTGAGCCTCTGCGGAAGGAATGGTATGTAAGCGGATTTCTTTTGCGTAGTTACCCGATTGGCGGCTCACTCAAAGTCGATGGCGACAAGATTCCGGACACCAGCTTTAATAGCGCAACGGGGGGAGGTCTCAAGATAGGTGTCTTCCCCTCATACAAGTCTGTGTTTGGTGCAGAGGTTGAGCTATCTGGTCATGGGGGATCAATCACGGCACCTCAAACGGTAGTAGGCAACACCGTACACTCCACTCAATTGGATACAACTCAGTTCAACTTCATGGTCAATGCCCTCGCTCGATACCCCGGCGACATCATTCAGCCATACGCAGGTGTCGGACTAGGATTCTCTATTCTGGGACTGGACGGCTACACACAAAGCTCCGACGGCATTCTCGAACCCGACGGATTTGCGGGGTTTGCTCTGCAAGGCATCATTGGAGTACGGCTGCTTGTCACAAACCATCTCTTCGGGTTCGTGGAATATAAACCTATGCTGTTTACTGGAAAGGAAGGTGACAGGTGTACTATCTGTACCAAGTACAGTTGCCGAAGACGAGCAAACTGTACGACGCCTCCGCTCCATACCCTTCAATTTCAATCCCATTGCGTGGCAGTCGGAGTCGGCTTTCGGTTCTGACCTCTGAAAGGAAGGGTCCGGAGCTCAAAGCGGTCACTCCCTACCAAGGTAGCGCTGTCCCCAGAGTTAATCACAGGACGGTAGAGGAAGGATGAAGTCACGAGCATCATCTGGCAACTGAAGAACTACGCGAAGGGAACTGTCCTGGCCATAAGCCATGCATCGGTCAGGACGGAAGCACTCGTCAATGTGTTCGATCGGGCTCATCAGAGCTGGAAATCATCATGGCCAAGGCTCCTCGGCTGGGTTGCGCCCCCACAGGCAGTTGATCTCTGCCAGGCCAGACTACAAATTGACAGTCTTCAGCCGATCCACATACCATGGACAGCCATGTTGATTCCGCATCTTGTCTCAAGAATTTTGTTGGCACTGTCTATTCTTGGAATCCCTGTTACCCTTCCCAGCCATTCTCATGGAGCGTCCTATTTCGAAGATGGTTTCTTGGGGCTTTCTCAGAAAGAACTGCACGAGAAACTTGGCATACCGCAGGCCGTGCGGGACCGAAAATCTGCCCTGCGCGTTTTTACATATTATCCGATTACCGACTGGTCAACGTACTTCAGCAAACTCGTGTCGCCTGAAAACGGCGAAGATGTGTACACCTTCTCGCGTGAGGGTATCGATATCCGCTATTCCTTCAGCTATGCGGTTGACCCGAACGATCACAGTGAGAACCGACTACTGACCGTACGGCTAGTAGACATCGAATTTTCCCCGGCCGTGCTGATCAGTCGACTCCCAGGTTTGATTCCGGAGTTTCATCCTTCGACCGATCCGACCAATCCTGCTTTTCGATCCAACATTTGGGTGCTGTTATTCAAAGGCCCCCCTTCGTCTGATGCCCGTTTCATCGTGAGGGAGCCAGGGAAGGAGCAGCTCGATTGGACGCTCTGCTATCAACTATTCTCGATGCGAGGGCTTCCTGATCGCTTACCAACCGAGGCGTTGATAGACCGTGTGGAGATCAGCACTCAGAGTCTGCAGTTGGTGACCCTCCAACAGCGGCACACCCATGAACGGATTCCGAATCCATACTCCCACCAATTCGACAAGCAAATTCCTCCCCTCAAGCCATCAGCCACATCAATCCCAGTTCCTAAGTATGCGGAGTAGTATTTGAAAGAGATACCGGAAGAGAGGGGCTTACCGCGAGACTTGTTGAAGTCGATCTTGCTGCACTTGTCCAGACGACACGGCTTTCTTTTTCATGACATCCATAGGACCACTATCACTCACATAGATCAGCACCGGGGCTCCAATTCCAATCACCATGAGGAGGCACAATCCTAACATCCGCATGAACTGGCTCTTGCTGAGGTACATCAGCAGCAACAAGACCACCGCAGCGGTGCCGGCATAGGTCACAATCTTGGATTGAGCCGGTGTCATACCTTCCATCGCGAAGTGAAACGACGGCATACTCCATCCATAATTCTTGGCTTGCTCTCTGACCTTCTGTTGCATCGACTGCATCATGGAAGGAGTTTTTGAAACAGAATCAGGCTGCTCATGCGTCTTCACTTTCGCGCGGTACTTTTCAGGAATTGTTTCCGCGGAATCGGTGTAGACAAGATCCCCGCGATCATCAATGTAGGAATAAATAGTCGTAGCCCACGCCTCAGCGCAGACCCCCTGTCCGAGCATGATGCACAGACACGTCAATAGGATCAGATCTTGAAGCTTTATGACCATCTGGCTGTTGCGTGTAACCATAAATATTGCAGGAGCGCTCAGCAATCTCTTGATTAAGTATAGCGCATCACATACCACGATGATTTCATTGAAGATTACTGGCCGTTCCTTGACTCGTGGGGAACCACGCTGTTAGCATTCTATTTTTTCTCCCCATGACTACTGAATCTCAACCCCTTGCCCTTGATCCCAATACTGAGGAACCGTCGTTCATTCGCCGCCGCCCGGTCCGAATCATCATCTATGTTGGGCTTGTGCTATTTGTCCTCATGGTCGTGGTCTGGCCACTGGTCGTTCAACTTAGTGATCCGGACTTCCAGAAGCACATCGAACAACACCGCGTCCTGGTTGGCATGACCAAAGAACAGGTACTGAAATCCTGGGGCGGACCACAGACCATCAATACGACATTCACCAAGGATGGAATACGACAAGAAGAATGGATTTTTGAAGATTGGGAAAGCTCGGCAATTGTCCGTCACCGCTACCTCTACTTCGAGGAAGGGACCCTGATGGGAGGATGGTACGAAGGTTCGCGCGAACGCCGCTCCCGCGATTTCCCCGCAGAAAAACCGCACCCAAAAATTCAGCCGTAGCCCTCCAACAGGCAGTCTACCTCGTGTGTCAGCGTTCCTCTCTGGCCGTCATGAACCCATCTGCCGCAGTTGTGCTTACGCTCGCTCGCCTCGCGACGAAGCCGAGGGCCTTGCTGGGCGTGGGCGAAGCGGACTTTGCGAACGACGACTGTGCGTGATTCAGCTGCAGTTAGGCTGACGTCTCCCGGATAGACAGTCGAAGCCGGCTCAGAAGGACTTCGGCACGCGCCTGATCAGAGACATCGACCATGACCCGGCTGACAAAGAACGGCACACCCGGATAGAGGCTACTGACATGTTCACCGTGGACGACGTAGGCGATACCGTTGCCGTCGAGCAAGCTCTTGATCATCGCGAGCTCGCCGACGTCTTGCGCATTGGTAAGATGAATCATCCGCATGAGCCGCCCGCCGATCGGTCGTTCATGCGTGAAACGTGCCCATTGGTTGCACTTTGCCGTCTCTCGCTTTACACTCGAACACGAGTTACGGAGTTTCTGTAATTCGCGCGCGCCGTTCCTGCCCCGGACCACCCGAGACTGTCAGCACGCGCTTCCACTCACGGATCTGGTAAATGGCCCAGGCATTCGGTTGGCCCTTGAAGAACGCGGTAGGATCCACGCCACTGGCATTGAGGAAGATTGGTTCGGTAAATCCCTCTTCTAACACGTAGTCGAGTAGCGATTCGGTCGTAAAGCCCGTCCCACGAAGGGTCACGTCGGCCAACACCGTGAGGATTTCGTCAGGATTCTGAATCGTTATTGGATTCATCAGCTGTTACTCTGTAATCCGAATTGTAACGACGCTCTACCCAAGAAGGCAAGACATCGTGCCTGCTCACATGAAGAAATCAGCGTTTCTTGAAGCGCTCCTCCGGGTCATGGACGACAAGCATCACTGGGCCTGGGAGCATTTTTCTTCCGGCCGACGCAGTAAAACCCAGCTCAAAACTCACTTTCAGCATGAGTACGCCGTCTATGTTCGAGACTTTCCCGTCTTCTTATCACGAATCCTTGGAACAAATCCCCCGCTTTCAGTCCGCCATATGCTGGCAGAGAACATCTATGAGGAAGAAACCGGAGGGCTCTCACTGGGGCAATCTCATCCTGAGCTTTTCCTGACGATGATGGAAGGATTGGGCTTCCGCCGACGGGATTTTGAACGCGCCCGCCTGCTGCCCGCAGCCCGAACCTATCGCACCTGGCTGGAGCACATGTCGAGCCATCGCCAGTGGGTGATTGCCGCTGCGGTCTTGACCATCTTCGTTGAAGGTAGCGTGAAGGATCGCAAGGAGATTCTTGCGCCTCCTGAGAACAAACATCCGGAAGATATCGAATCCATTATCAGCCTTCATCCCTTGGTCCGGTATCATGGAGTTTCGCCAAGCCGAATGGACCTCATTCGAGCCCACCAGATGGTTGAAGCAGGCCATCGACACGATGCCTACGACATGGTCCTCAATCACACACCACCCGCGCTTCGGCAATCAGTGCTGACATGCGTCAAAAAGAGCTTGTCTCTGTGGTTGAACTATCGCGATACGGTCGCTCGGGCCTGTGGCATCAAGCAACTCTCATGATCCGAGCCTTCCTCTCCTGGTGTGTATTCTTCCTTGCCATCAGCCATCACCCATCGGTTACAGGCGCTGAAATTCTCACAGACATGGCACTGATTCCCTCAGGAGAGTTTACGATGGGGAGCCCCGAGGGAAGCGATGGCTTTCCTGACGAACGTCCGGAACGACGGGTTTTCCTCAGTGGATATTTCCTTGACCGATTCGAAGTGACCAACGAAGCCTACGCCGCCTTCGTGCAAGCAACGGGTCATCGCACGCCAGCGAACGCCACCCAAGCCGCAACGCTCTGGACAAACAATCGTCCCATCCCGGGCATCGAACACCATCCCATCGTCAATGTGAGCTGGGAGGATGCCGACGCCTACTGCCGCTGGTCTGGGAAACGCCTCCCGACCGAAGCGGAATGGGAAAAGGCTGCACGAGGGACCGACAATCGACGCTACCCCTGGGGAAACGACTGGGACTTTTCCAGAGCCAACAGTGCCAGCCACTGGGCGCAACGGACGATCGCGTTCCAAAGCGGAGCGGATTGGGATGCCTTCTGGGGCAGCGGCGAGGGAGCTCGTCTGGCCAAGGAAAAAGGAATACAGGGAGAAGTCCTGACCATGCCAGTCGACAGTTTTCCTCAGGCAGTAAGCCCGTATGGCCTGCTCAGCATGGCCGGTAATGTCTCGGAATGGGTGCAGGACTGGTACGACCCAAATTACTATCAAAACGCCCCGCTCACGAACCCCACTGGTCCGGTTCGAGGTGCGATCAAAGCCATGCGTGGCGGGTCATGGCTCAAACCGGCTACCAGCCTCCGCACTCTAGCGATCGCGATTGGGGTACGATGGACAGCCGTCCCAGCGGCACGGGCTTTCGTTGCGCAAAAGATGCGTATTGACAGACGATCCCATCTTCCATCCGTCAATTCATATCGTTCACACCTCTGAACTGTGAATTCACAGTTCAGAGAGATCAGCGAGAGTGCGGTTTGAGGACAACCTCTACCTGTTCAACCCTCACCACAGGCATGATGAGGCCAACCCCTTCCTCCTCGTGCGAGAAATCATAGATGATCGACTCGGTGGGAATCAGCCCACCAACCATCACAACGACTACTTCCGCTTTTTCACGTTTGGCGAGACTTCGACTGATCAACCCGGCAAGTTTCTTGTTCGGCCTCACGCGCAGATTACTTGGGAACTCCTCAGGCTTGAATCGGACCATACCCCAACCTGTTGCATTGAACGCTGGTCCGACCGCCACCGTATAGCTCTTGGTGTCGGGATCGAATTGCGACAATTCTCCAGGCCAGATGAATGCCATATGCCAATTCAGAACAGGATTCCCCTCGCGTGCGACATCCCGCTCGCGATTCAGGTTAAAGAGCCGCTCATCATGTCCCGGATCATGGTGACCCTGGCCATAGACTGTGGCCCAATTGGGAGGCACCCCCTCCAGAGCCACAAGAAACGCTTCGATGGTGCTCCGCTCAATCAGAACATGTGTCCCAGGGGGAAGAAGAGAATCAAGTTTGGTCAGTGGAATGGTTCTCAGCTGGCGAAGTCCGGTTGCATCTTCCGATCGGATTGGAGACGGTACAAGAAGCAGACCTGAGAGGAGGAGAAAAGACAGCAGACCTGTGAAAGATCTACTCACTACCAGCATGACTCAGCAGTCGATTAAACGAGTCCTTCAAAGAGATCACGCCCTGATGATCGTCGGTGAGTACTCCAGCATCGATCAGGACCGCCATCCGGGGAGTTGGATTGAGCCGGCGCAGATCGGAATGAGTCAGACCATCCGTGGCCAAAGCCTTTTCATAGGTACCGAGCCAAGATTCCGTCACGGCGCGCAAGCCCGCATCCGTTGGCTTCATGCGGCCTAATCGCACTTGCTGCAGCAGCTTGATCAGCGGATCGGATTGAGCGATGCTCGAAATCGCGTGTTGCATCGCCTGTTCATCTGGCGTGGCCATCGGCTCTTCAATTCATCGAACAGGCGCCAGGCCCGCGGGGATCGCCGCAGCTGCCGCACTCGCCGGGGCTGACTGAGGACGGCCAGCTGGTCGTGCCCCCGACTCCAAAGGCAGAAAACTGTTTATCAACCTTGCTCGTCTTGCATTGGGGACAAGCAGCCTCTGCTGATCCCTGGATCAGCAGCTCAAAACGGTGATTGCATTCACCGCACACATATTCGAAGATAGGCATAGCTGAGGACTCCTTCGTTTACTGAGACCATTATAAAATCACCCGAGACTGAATCGCAACGACAGGGAACATATGTACCAGGAAGACAAAACGTTTGCGCTTCGCTTCACCCTGGAAGCCTCGTTTCCGGAGGACTATACCGGAGACGAAGATGAACGCAATTGGCTACAGGAATGGGAAGCCCGGATCAAACCGCAACTACTTAAATCCGTCTTTGAGTCGCTCCGCAAGCACGACGGTTGGACATCACACATCCGCAACCGAGGCGTATCACCAGCGGATGAAATCGAAATCGTATTGGCCAAGGATTTCTCACGACCTCTTCCCATCTCGCTGAAACGATGAGTCCTTCGGACAACAACCTCGGTCTGTATGTTCATATCCCCTTTTGCCACCGCCGTTGCCACTTTTGCGCCTTCTACCTCGAAATTGCTCGACCAGATCCGATGGCACGGTTTCACTCCGCCCTCATCCAAGAAATTGCACTCCACCGCCGGCAAGACTCCCTGAATGGCCGCGCCCTGCAGAGCATCTACTTCGGTGGCGGAACACCGACGTCCCTCCCAGCCAATCAGCTGGCCACGCTTCTGACCCTGATTCGAGAGACCTGGCCGACCAACCCCACGACAGAGATCACGGTGGAGGCACACCCCTCTTCCGTCACAGAAGGAGATCTCACAGTCTTGGCTGATGCCGGATTTAATCGGATCAGCTTTGGAGCGGAATCCATGACGGACAAGGATTTCGCCTCCATTGGCCGGTTTGGACAAGTGCAGGATACGGCGGCCGCGGTTCAGGCTGCGCACCGTGCCGGATTCAAAAATATCAACCTCGATCTGATGTATGGGCTCCCAGGCCAATCATTGCAGGGGTGGATACACACCTTGGAATCGCTCATGACGCTGACTCCATCGCATATTTCCTGTTATGCCCTCACCATTGAGGAGGGAACCAGGCTTGCCCAGGACATCGCTCGGAATCTTGTCCTGCCACCTGACGACATGCTTCAGCTTGACATGGAATCCGCAGCAGAGCATTTTCTTGCCAACGCAGGATTTTCCCGCTACGAAATTTCCAACTATGCCAAACCCGACTATGCTTGTCGCCATAACCTTCTCTACTGGACCGGTGGCGAGTATCTTGGACTCGGCCCAAGCGCACAGTCCTATCTCCATGGAATCCGGTTTGGAAATATTGCAGATCTCGAGGCCTATACGGCATGCTTGAACGACAATCATCTGCCGATGACCGACCGGACAATCCTCTCGGCATCCGAGCGCCAGCGAGATGCCCTTGTATTTGGCCTGCGCCTTCTTCGTGGGGTCCCTCGAAAGACCATCACGGCTGCGGAACGAGATCATCAGATCGACGAACTTGTCGCGAAAGGCCTGCTCGATGCCGATCGCGATCGAGTACGACTGACTTCCTTAGGACGGCGCTACGCTGATACGGTAGCGGAGCAACTGTTCTAAGTGGGCCATGGAAATAGGTACATCGAACATAACTGCACGGCCGTGATACTCACCCTCTTTCCAGCTCTTGAGTCTCTACCCCTGATTGACAAGACGGTCGCAATTAGAGAAGACTACTGGAGCTATTCGGAGGAATCTCATGCCGGTGAATATGGATCCGTCGAAAAAACGGCGGCGCCCCCAGACAACCACCGCCTCGGTGGCTGAGGACAGGTTCACGGGCGCCACAGCGACACCCCCACGAAAAAGCTTCGGAGAAGAAACAGAAGCGGATCGTGAAAAGGATTTGGCTGATGCTGAGCTGAAAAACTTATGGGATGCAACCGAAGTGATTGATATGGATAAAGCCTAAGCCCCTGCATGAGGCCCAGCGACCCAGAGTTGAACTGTATCTTCCAGGCCTGCTAGAAACTCCGCTCCATGCCGACACCTGCCATACCACAGACGATTCCCGACATCACCGAAGACGTACAAGTCGGTTCGGGAACCGGATTTGAGTCTCGTGTCGTCGCCTACAACTGCGACTGTCACACCTACCAACAAGTGATCGAGCTATTTTGCCGGTTT
>CAKKRK010000237.1 GCA_919902665.1 Nitrospiraceae bacterium | reverse complement strand
AGGCCCCAGCATGTCGCTGCACGAGATCGAAGAAGCCGCCTCGATCATCCAACAGGCGGCAGATCCTGAAGCCAACATCATCGTCGGTCAGGTCATCAACCCGGACATGGGGGAGGAACTGATCATCACGGTGATCGCGACCGGGTTTCAACGAGAAGAGGACTCAGCGCCTGTCACGATCGGAGCTGATAGGGGAGCAAGTCGGCCAGCCAAACCTGTCCCCTCAGCGTTAGCTGGCATGGGTGCTGCACTAGCGGGAGATCGACCGATAAAAGACCTCGATCGCCCCACCTTTTTGAGACGAATGAATGATGTGCGAGAGTCAATGGATCGAGCGGTGATGACCGCCGAAGACGAATGGGATGTGCCGACCTTTCTTCGCAAACAAACAGACTGATCTCGTGCCGATCTTCACGGGATGAGGCAGGGAATGTGATTATGGCAAGCTCATCGGTTATTACCGTGCCGGCGTTTGCGGATGCCGGGACTCAGGTGCGCCATTTTTTCGGGACCCGTCGGCATGCCATGGGGCTTGGCCTTGAAACAGGTATTCCACAGCGGAGGATAGCAGGTGCGGCGTCGTCTTCATGGACGCTCTCAGTGAAGCAAGTCCATGGGACAGAGGCGTTGGTGGTGGATCGTGCCCTCGCCCCGACAGATCGATTTGTGGGAGGTTGGGATGCCTTGGTTACCGATCAACCTGGCATTATGGTGGCGGTACGGACGGCAGATTGTGTCCCGATTCTCATGCATGATCCTAAGCGTCGGGTTGTGGCTGCAGTCCATGCCGGCTGGCGAGGAGCGGTTGCCGGCATTGTTCCCAAAACGTTGGCCCTATTGGAGTCTCGCTTTGGATCGCGTCTAGAGCATGTACGGATCAGTATCGGTCCATCTGCTGGGGTTTGCTGCTATGAAGTGGATGAGCCGGTTCTTGACCATCTGTATCAGGGATTTCCAGATTGGAAGAAGGTGGTTCGGACGAAGGAGGCAGGAAGAGCGCATCTTGATTTGAAAGCGCTCGTCAGAGAACAGGCGCAAGCCTTTGGGGTATCTCCGAAGTCCATCACCACTGTCAACGTCTGTACAATTTGCCATGAAGACCTCTTTTTTTCCTATCGGCGGGAGGGGAAGGTCAACGGGACCATGGTCAGTGCCATCGGGTTGCCGATGAGGCGAGCATAGGTGAGGCTCTGCCAATTCGGATGCGCTTCCGCTAGAATGAAGAATGGGCTGCTGAATGAGCGGCCGCGACTC
Source organism: Nitrospiraceae bacterium (assembly GCA_919902665.1). Classification (GTDB taxonomy): domain Bacteria; phylum Nitrospirota; class Nitrospiria; order Nitrospirales; family Nitrospiraceae; genus Nitrospira_D. The sequence continues at coordinate 10,789 of CAKKRK010000237.1, read as the reverse complement.
CTGCGAGAGGACCATGGAACCGCTCATCCCTGACACGATCGCAAAACGCGTTCAATCGATTCTGACGAAGATCCGGTTGGCGGAGGAAAAAGCTGGACGTCCTGCCGGTACGGTGCGGCTCGTGGCCGCAACGAAGACCGTGACCGTTGAACATATTGCAGAAGGTGTGCGCGCCGGTCTGTGCATGTTAGGTGAAAATCGGGTACAGGAAGCGCTTCCCAAAATAGCCGCGTTCACCGAGGCACCGGTTCAATGGCATTTTATCGGGCAGCTGCAACGGAGGAAGGTCCGATCTGTAATCGGTCGATTCGACCTCATTCATTCAGTAGATACGGTCGACCTCGCGCAAGAAATCAATCGTCGTGCGGAGGAAGCCGGTTGTCGGCAGAATGTCTTGCTGGAAGTAAATATCGGAGGGGAACCAACCAAGGCAGGGTTTCATCCCGATGACGTGGTACGATCAGTACCTATGATGGCCCAATTCTCTCATATGTGTATCAAAGGCCTCATGACGATTCCTCCACCGACCACTGGTCAAGATTCGGCCAGGCCGCATTTCCGCAAACTCTATGAACTTGCTCAACAGATCGCGGCCTTAAACTTACCGACCGTAGAGATGGATGAACTGTCAATGGGAATGTCAAACGATTTTGACGTGGCCATTGAGGAAGGGGCGACATTGGTTCGGGTTGGCACCGCCATCTTTGGAGCGCGGCATGTCTAGTCCAACAGTCATGCCTAATATCTCGTTTGTGGGCGGTGGCCGGATGGCGGAGGCATTGATCAGTGGAGTGCTGTCCTCAGGGGGCTACAAGGCCGAGCAGATTCATGTCGCTGATCCAGATACGGTCCGCCTGGATCATCTCAAGCAGCAGTACGGTGTTCAGATTAGTGCCACGAATCATGAGGCAGTAGTCTCGGGAGATGTCATTGTGCTGGCCGTGAAACCTCAGGTAACGGCCGCAGTCCTCAAGGAGATCAGGGATGGGTTGGCGAAACGGCTTGTGATCTCGGTGGTTGCGGGAATGCCACTCATGCGAATTATTGAGGCTTGTGGGACGCAGGCGCGCGTTATTCGCGCGATGCCGAATACGCCGGCGATGGTGGGTGAAGGGATGACTGCGCTCGCAATCGGTCCAGATATACAGGCTGCCGAGGTTGCCGTCGCACGGAACATCTTTGAATCGGTTGGAAAGGTCGTGTCCGTCGAGGAACGTCTGATAGACGCGGTCACGGGATTGAGCGGAAGCGGGCCGGCGTACGTCTTTCTCATGATCGAAGCGATGGCCGATGGCGGCGTCAAGATGGGGTTGTCGCGGGAAACGGCCAGTCTCCTTGCAGCGCAGACCGTGTTGGGTGCGGCACGGATGGTCATAGAAACTGGGCAGCATCCAGCGCGTCTCAAGGATCAGGTGGCGTCTCCTGGAGGAACGACGATTGCGGGTTTGCATCGGTTGGAACAGGGAGGCCTCCGGGGGGTGTTGATCGACGCCGTTGAGGCCGCAACGAAACGTTCTCAGGAGCTCGGAGGCTGATGTTTGTTGTGGGGAATACGCTATTAGGGGTGGCCACGGTACTTGATTATGCGCTGACGTTCTATAGCTGGATCGTCATTGCTCGAGCGCTGATTTCTTGGGTGAATCCGGATCCGTGGAATCCAATCGTTCAATTCCTTACCCGAGTCACTGAACCGATTTTGGTCCCGATCCGACGGCGATTGGGCTCGGGGATGGGCATGGATTGGTCGCCATTGATCGTCATCGTGACCATCTGGTTTTTGCAGATTGCGGTCGTACAGTCGATTAAGGACCTCGCGGTACGGATGAATTGATTCAACGAATGGGGGATGCCATGAAGATCACACCGCTCGACATTCAACAGATGGTCTTTCAAGTCAAGCTTCGTGGCTATGACCGTGAAGAGGTCAACCGCTTTCTAGAAGAGATTGCACAAACCGTCGAATATCTGAATCGTGACAATGCCATGTTGCGTGATCGAATTATGACGCTTGAACAGCAGGTCTCGGATCTCAAACGGACTGAGGCGACTTTGTCTACCACATTGATCTCGGCGCAGTCGTTGGCCGAGGATGTCAAGCGAAGCGCGCAACGCGATGCCGAGTTGATCGTCAAAGAGGCGGAACTGAAAGCCAGCGAGTTATTCCGACAAGCGCGAGTGGAGCTAGGAAACACACAGCGAGACTTGTCTCTGCTGCAGAAGCAGCGGCTGCTCATGGTTGAGCGGATGCGGGCGACGCTTCATACCTTCGAGCGGATGTTGGACGTGGAAGCCAGTGAAGCGTACCAGGATCATGGCGTCATGCAGGAAGAAAAGCTGGAAGGGGAATCAAGCCCTACCCGTTGACCGTTCGGGTTGAAAGCGCTACCGCTGCGTAATGCGTGATCATTACCCCTGAGCATTTCCCGTCATCCTCATCCCGATGCCCAATCTTAGTGTGATCCAAGCAGCACTCGCTCGAGCCGTTACCGACGGGGTCTTTCCGGGGGCTGTATTGGCGGTGCGGTGTGGCAATAGACCGGTTTCTCGCTTTCATGCCGGTCATCTTTCAACCGTCCCTCCAGGATCTCCCGTCAGTCCCTCCACAATTTATGACCTGGCTTCGTTGACAAAACCGTTGGCCACTGTTACGGCCCTCGTTTTGTTGATGCAGAAAGGCCATTGCCAGCTTGATGACTATGTGGCCGACCATCTTTCAGAATGTGCCGATACGTTCATCGGCTCTGCGACGATTCGCCACCTCCTGACGCATTCTTCCGGTTTGCCTGGCTGGCGGGGATTCTATGAACAGCTCAGACCGGATGGAGTAATCCCTTCGTCGGCTGGCGAGCGAGCGCAGGCCAAACGCGCGATGCTCAGTCTCATTCGGTCTGAGGCGCCAGTATACGAACGAGGCACACGCAGCCTGTACAGCGATCTCGGCTTCATGGTGCTCGGCTTTATTATTGAGCGAATCAGCGGACAATCGATGAGCGAGTATTTTCTCGAGCACATTGCGTGCCCGTTGGGTAAGCCCCGGATGGGATTTATCCTGCCCGGACAGCACCGTGCACTTTCTAATAGCCTAGATGCCGATATGGGTGGTGTAGCGCCGACGGAAATTGATCGATGGCGAGGACATCTCTTATGTGGAGAAGTCCACGATCAGAATGCAGCTGCGTTGGGTGGTGAGGCTGGTCATGCCGGGCTGTTTGGGACTGTAGACGCGGTGCTGGCGATCTCAGGCGAGTGGTTGGGAGCGTATCATGGCCAAGTAACGATCCTTGATCGGGTCATGGTCCATGAATTTACACGAAGACAGAAATTGGAAGGATCTTCCAGCTGGGCGCTCGGGTGGGATACACCGTCAGTCCCTTCATCTGCAGGATGCCATTTCGCAGCTCAATCATTTGGCCATCTCGGCTACACGGGGACGTCCCTCTGGATCGACCCCATGCGAGAACTGGAGGTTGTTCTGCTCTCAAATCGAGTGCATCCATCAAGCAGGAATGAAGCAATTCGGGAGTTCCGTCCGGCGATCCATGATCTGGTGTATCAGGAATTCATCGGCTCAATTTAAGCCTGATCGGGGTAGTCAAGCCACGTTTCTTTTTCAGCCAGATAGCGAGTCCCCTTGAAATTGGCCCGCGTTCTCATGCGAGTGAACCCGAACCCTTGAAGTTTATCCACTAATTCTTTCACTGTTGCGGCAATGGTCGAGTGTGAAGGACTCTCAACGACGAAGGCTTCATACATAATCTTCCCCGAGTATCCCGATGGGGTCCGATTGACCAGAATGGTGCGGTTGAAATATCGATCACTCGGATCAACTCCTTCAAGCTGATGTTTTTCGACCAATCCTTCTTTCTTAAACATCAGTGGCAACGTGCTCATGCTTTCTTACTCCCCCAGAAATAACAAGTGACGACACGTCAATATCTCTAGATTATAGAAGGTCATCCATACAGCCTGCAACTCGTTGACAAGCGTCGCGTCGATTACTATGATGCCACCCCTCATCCAGTCAGAGGCGCGGCTAGTTCCATTCCATGAATATCCCCAATAGCCTCACGATTCTTCGCATCCTCCTGATCCCCGTCTACATAGGGTTCATGACCTACGGCTCATATGGGTTCGCACTCTTGACACTACTCATCGCCGGACTGACAGATGCCATTGACGGTTATCTTGCACGCAAACTGAATCAGCGGACACGATTAGGGACCGTACTCGACCCTCTGGCAGACAAGCTGCTGCTGACGTCGAGTTTCATCTCGCTGGCGATGCTGCATTTGGTGCCGTCCTGGCTGGTCATCCTGGTCGTGAGCCGGGACATTATTCTCCTACTGGGGACTGTGGTGGCTCACGTCACCAATACACCGATTAATGTGACACCGACGTTCTTGGGAAAAGGAACGACGTTGTTTCAGTTGAGCTACGTCCTGTTGATTGTCCTTTTGACATGGCGAGGACTCGACCGCTCCATGCTTACTCCACTCGTCGTCCTAATGGTTGGATTCACCCTGGCCTCAGGGTTACATTACCTGTATCGAGGGTATCGCGACACGAATGTGGCGCCTCCGCTTGCCTAATGACCTCGGCTGCAAATACGACCTCTTCAGCCGTCCGGTAAATAATTCAATTGTTTTTGACAGGTTTCCGACCCCCCAGTAGACTCGCTTCGTAGTCTTAGTTTTCCCTTATAACTGGCTCAGGGAGCCATAACAGGACGAGAATCTATGGCCACGTTTGCATATGTTGGGCGGAGCAAGTCCGGAGCGGTGAAAAAGGGTGAACTCGTCGCGAAGTCGCGGGATGAAGCGGTGGAGCAACTACGCAAACAAAGCGTGGTGGTGACGAGCCTTGAGGAGAAGGCGGCCAAAGAGGGATTTAGCTTTCAGCTCGGTGGCGGAGTGAGCGAAAAGGACTTGGTCGTTTTTACCAGGCAGTTTGGGACCATGATTAATGCCGGGTTGCCCTTGATTCAGTGTCTGGAAATCCTATCGAACCAATCAGAGAATGCAGCGCTGAGGAAATCTGTGGGTGCGATCAAAGTCCAAGTCGAGGGAGGTTCGACGTTCTCAGATGCCCTCCGCAGGCACCCCAAAGTCTTTGACGATCTGTATGTCAACATGGTGCATGCGGGAGAAGTGGGAGGGTTGCTCGACACCATTCTTGGTCGACTTTCCAAGTATATTGAAAAAGCGATGAAATTGAAGGGGCAAATCAAAAGCGCCATGGTGTATCCGGCGTCGATTATGGGAATCGCCTTTATCGTGATTGCTGTATTGATGATCTTCGTGATCCCGGTGTTTGAGAAGATGTTCAAAGATATGTCTGGCGGAAAAGTGGGGCTTCCTGCTCCCACTCAGCTCGTGATTGATATGAGCAATTTCGCTCAGTCGAGCTGGTACATCATTCTTGGTGGGGGCATTCTCGCAGTCGTCGCGTTCAAAAAGTACTATGCAACGGTCAAAGGGAAGTACCAGATGGACAAGCTGCTTCTCAAGGTGCCTGTGTTTGGAGATTTGGTGCGAAAGGCGTCGGTGGCGAAGTTCACGAGAACGTTGGGAACACTCATAACCAGCGGCGTACCCTTGCTGGATGCCTTGACGATTTGCGCGAAGACTTCGGGGAACAAGATCGTTGAAGAAGCTCTGATCAACGCCAGGGTGAGTATCAGCGGGGGCAAGACGATTTCCGAGCCTCTCGCGAAAAGTCAGGTATTCCCGAAGATGGTGACACACATGATCGCGGTCGGCGAATCAACGGGTGCGCTCGACGCCATGTTAGGGAAAATTGCAGATTTTTACGAGGACGAGGTGGATCAGGCGGTTGCTTCACTGACCGCATTGCTGGAACCGATGATGATGGTTTTCCTCGGAGTCCTCATCGGATTCATCGTGGTGGCGATGTATCTGCCTATCTTCACAATGGCCCAGGCAATCAGCTCCTAAAAACGGATGCGTTTGATTTGCAGCAATGTATCCATTAGGAAAGGCTGACTCTGGTCGTTAGGAGCTGAATAGACCCTACCTTGATGTCATCTCGGCACCACATTTCTCGATGAACGTGGATATGGGGCTAATCACGTCATGACGGCGGGTGGGCCCATGGGCGATATCAAAGCAAGAATCTACCGGTTAATGGGCTGGCGAGTCGTTATCGTCACCCTGCTATTAGGGCTTTCCCTTGCATTTCAGGTCACCAAGGGCGAACGGGTTGAAACGTTCTATGCCCTGATCATCTTCACCTATGCGGTCACGATCCTCTACGCCTTCCTGTTCCGGCTGCTGGCTACTCCTGAAGCTCTTGTGCAATTTGCGTGGGCTCAGATCGCCGTCGACTTTTTGGTCGAGACGGTCTTAATTGCAAGGACGGGCGGAATCGAAAGCCCGTTCGCGGTGCTCTATGTGATCAGTGTGACGGTGGCAAGTTTGGTTCCCCGTCGCCGAGTGGGTCTTTTGACGGCCAGCCTCTGCATCATCCTGCTTGGGATTCTGACCAATGTGCAGCTCTACGGCCTTGCTGAAGTCTGGGGATGGTTGCCCCATGCTGACCTCAGTGCCGCTGAAACACTCCAGGCTTTCGGTGTCTACGGTCTGGCGTTCCTCGTCGTCGGCTTCTTAAGCGGGGCCCTTGCGGATCAGCTCCGGTTGGCAGATCAATCGCTCCGTGAAAAAGAACAGGGGCTGAGCCGCCTTCAAGCATTTCATGAGAATATCGTTCACAGCATCAGCAGCGGCGTGTTTACGGCCGATGAGAAGGGTCGAATTACGTCCTTCAATCCCGCGGCGCAGGAAGCCACGGGCTATACCTTTGAGCAAGTACAGGGGCGTCCCTGGGGGGAAGTGTTTAACTGGCATCCCAGTCAGCAAGATGACGATCTCGGGCAAGATGTGTTCTCCAATATGCGGTTTGAAGTGGAGTGTAAACGGTCCGATGGCAATCGGTTGATTCTCGGCATGACGCTCGCACCTTTGCACGAGCGTGGAGAGCAAACGGGACTGGTTGGCGTGTTCAAAGATCTCACTCAGATCCGTGATCTCGAAGAAGAAATGCAGCGGAAGGAGTGGTTGGCCAGCCTCGGGGAGATGTCGGCGGGGATGGCCCACGAAATTAGGAATCCATTGGGTGCACTGGCTGGAGCGATGCAAATGCTACGAAAGGATCTCCTGGCCGATGAAACCAGCCAACGCTTGATGGAAATTGCAGTTCGGGAAGCGACGCGGTTGGATATGATCATCACTGAGTTTCTTCAGTATGCCAGGCCGCCAGCGCTAAATTTGGCAGAGTACGATTTAAACAAAGTCCTTGCTGAGACTCTTGATCTGGTACAACATGAAGCACGAAGCAGAACGAATATCACCATCGCGGCGGCACCGTGCACCGGGGCATTGCCCGCGCAAGTGGATCAGGATCAAATGAAACAAGTGTTCTGGAATCTGGCGGTGAATGCCTTCGATGCCATGCCGAAGGGTGGGCATCTGACGATCACAACGGGGGGTAGAACGGTCGATGTCGGTGGGAGAAAGGCTGAGGTGGTAGAGGTCTCATTTCAAGATACCGGAGAAGGCATTCCGAAGGACAATCTCAGTAAAATATTTCTTCCGTTCTTTACCACCAAAAAGCGAGGCTCTGGGTTGGGGTTGGCTGCAGTCCATCGCATCGTCGATCTTCACGGAGGGTGGATCAAAGTGGAAAGCCAGGAAGGGCACGGAACACGATTCGGCGTCTGCTTGCCCCGTACGGCGAATTCAGGAGTGCGACTCTGGCACGAAGGTAGAGAGCCGTGGAAAAGATCCTAGTCGTTGATGACGAACAAAGCTTGCGCGACGTATTGAGCATCATGCTCAAACGGGCTGGGTATGCCGTGACCAGCGCCATGGACGGAGAAGAAGCCATTGAGCTTCTGAATAAAGAAATCTTTGATCTGGTCATCACCGATTTGAGGATGCCGAAGATCGATGGCATGGAGGTTCTCAAAGCCGTCAAGTCTGCCTCACCGGAAACAGTCGTACTGATCATCACGGCCTTTGCCAGCGCGGATTCCGCCGTCGAGGCCATGAAGCAAGGCGCGTACGACTATCTGACAAAACCATTCCAGGTCGATGAAGTCCAGTTGATCATCCGGAATGCATTGGAAAAGCGGCGCCTCACGACCGAGAACATGCTCCTCAAGCGGGAGATGGCAAGTCAGTCGTCGTTCGCACAGCTGGTCGGCCAGAGCGAGGCGATGCAGAAGGTGTTCGACGTCGTGCGGAAAGTTGCTGACTCGAAAAGCAATGTCCTGATCTGCGGCGAAAGTGGAACAGGAAAGGAGTTGGTCGCGCGCGCGATTCACTACAACAGCGCCAGAAGCGTCATGCCGTTTGTGGCGGTGAACTGCAGTGCCGTACCTGAGACGCTGTTGGAGAGTGAGTTGTTCGGCCACATGAAGGGTTCGTTTACAGGGGCTATTGCCAACAAAGCCGGATTATTCGAGGTTGCCGATGGAGGGACCATCTTTCTCGATGAGATCGGTGATACGACTCCTACCATTCAGGTCAAGCTTCTGCGCGTGATTCAAGAGCGAGAATTTAGACGGGTCGGTGGCAATCACGACGTCAAGGTCGATGTGCGTGTGGTAGCCGCCACCAACAAAGATCTTGAGAAAGCGGTTGCGGATGGTTCGTTCCGAGAAGACCTCTACTATCGGTTGGACGTGATCCCTATACGGCTTCCACCCTTGCGTATGCGTACCGGCGATATTCCGTTACTGGTCACTCACTTTCTGGAACGGTTTGCAAAAGAAAGCGGCAAGCCCAAACCCGTGATTAGCCAGGAAGCAATGCATGTTTTGCTGAGCCATGAATGGCGCGGCAACGTTCGCGAGTTGGAGAATCTCATTGAACGGGTTGTCGCATTTGCAACAGCAGAGCTTGTGACAGACGCCGAGGTGCATGGATGGCTTCATCGACCTGCGACGCAGTCGCAGCACCCAACGATGCCGATGGATCTGACTGACGAGGGGTTGGATCTTGAGGGGCTCATCAACGGTATCGAAAAGGATTTGTTGCTGAAGGCACTTGAGCGATCCAAATGGGTCAAAAAGAAAGCCGCACGCATGCTCCGTCTGAATACCAGATCGTTTCGGTATCGCCTGGAGAAGTATGCTATAAAAGGAGGTCGTGACTAATCCATCTTCCCGATCGACCGTCTTGTCCACGTCCCTTACCGTTTTCGCACCTGCAAAAATCAATCTCGTGCTCCGTATTCTCGACCGTCGGCCAGATGGCTATCATAATCTCTGGTCGCTGATGCAGATTGTGCAGTTGGAGGACGAGCTCTCGATCTCCCTTAGCGACAAACATTCGTCTATCATCTTGCAATGCGATGACTCTTCGTTGAAGACAGACCCTTCCAACCTGGTCTATCGTGCCGCAGCGGCGGTACTTGAGCACAGTGGACGAGTCATTGGATTGGATCTGGTGCTCTCAAAACGAATTCCGATGGGGGCCGGGTTGGGAGGCGGGAGCAGCGATGCGGCTGCGACGATTATCGGGTTGAACCAGCTATTGAATTTAGGGTGGTCGACGGAGAAGATGGCCCAGGTTGGTCAAGCACTCGGAAGCGATGTCCCGTTCTTCTTGTTTGCCCCTTCCGCAATCGTGGAAGGGAGAGGTGAGAAGGTGGCCCCGGTGCGAATCAAGGGGAGCCGATGGGTGGTCCTGGTGAATCCCGGGTTCCCGGTCGAAACAAAGTGGGCGTATCAGCAGCTTTCCACAAGCCGAACAGGGGTACGGCCGCTTTCGGAGGCCCACGCGGCGCTGGGGAAAACTTCTCCGCTCTCATGGGAGAGTGTGCTCCAAGCGGCTGAAAACGATTTTGAAACCGCAGTGTTCAAGACCCATCCAGTACTTCACAGAATCAAGCAGAAACTGTTCACTGAAGGGGCCGAGGCGGCTTTATTGTCGGGGAGTGGGGCCACGGTCTTTGGTGTGTTTCGTGACGAGACGGCAGCTCGGCAGGCCCAGTCAAGTTTTCAGACTGAACCCCATCTCAAGGTCTATGCGGTTTCAACCTCCTCCGATTTCTGAGCGTGCCGGACAAACGTTCCATGATCGTTTATTGACAGATGCCCGTGATTTCCGATAAAGTTTCACCCTTTGATTGGCTTCGCCGGTCGTGTGTGCAGTAAATGGGGGGTGGTTTGCAGAAAAACCACCGTCGCTCACCGCACAAGAACCGCTAGAGAATCCAGCACGTTAGAGAAAAACGAGTAGGCGGCTGCAGGGTACGTTCTTCATGAACAGAGAGCTAAAAATTTTCTCTGGCAACGCCAATCTTTCGCTTGCCCAAGAGATCGCAGCGTATTTGGGACAGAAGCTAGGTGAAGCGACAGTTTCGTCGTTCAGTGATGGAGAGATTCGGGTCAAGATCGACGAAAATGTGCGTGGTGCCGATGTGTTCGTTGTGCAGTCCTGTTGTCAGCCGGTCAACGATTCCTTGATGGAGTTGTTGATCATCATTGATGCGTTGAAACGTTCGTCGGCCAATCGTATCACTGCCGTTGTGCCTTATTTTGGGTATGCTCGTCAGGACCGCAAGGACCAACCACGCGTTCCGATCACGGCGAAGCTCGTTGCTGACTTGATTACGACGGCCGGAGCGGATCGTGTGCTCTCAATGGATCTTCATGCCGGGCAGATCCAGGGATTTTTCAATGTGCCAGTCGATCACTTGTACGCCCTTCCAGTGTTGCTGGACTACATTGTGAAGAAAAAAATCGTGGATCTGGTCGTCGTCTCAC
>CAKKRK010000236.1 GCA_919902665.1 Nitrospiraceae bacterium | reverse complement strand
GAAGCGAGGGTGGCTATCGCGTAACCTGGTGTCCACCAAATCGGGGGAAGATCACAAGTGCATGAATAGTGTGACGCAGGTAAGAATATGGATTGAGTGAAATTCAAGCGGCAATGCGCGAGCCATTTCTCGGTGTCTGCCAAGCCTTGAACTCGGCGAATGGTGAAGAGTCGTATCAGGAAACGTTTCATGGCGAAGTGGCGGGGTCTGGTAGACTTGCTGTAGAATATCTCTACGCCGAGTCATCCTTCTCTCGGAGGCATCGCATGATGCAGAAGAGCCAAGAGCAGAGCTACCGGGCACGGGCGCTGAAATTATTCCCCTGGGTCTGTGCCCATTGTGGACGAGAGTTTGATGGAAAGAAGCTGAACCAACTCACGGTCCATCACAAGGACCACAACCATCACAACAATCCCCCTGACGGCAGCAACTGGGAGTTGCTCTGCCTCTACTGTCACGACAATGAGCATCAGCGCGATCAGGTCGGTAGCGGACCGAATGAATCTCTGGCGAGCCGTGAGCCAGATCGACCCTTCACCCCTTTCGCCAATCTGCTCAAGCGCAACACCGCAGCCTGATCGAAGCCGGCCTGAAGTGAGGACCGACTGCACCAAAACAAGGGTGCGGGCCTGAGATGTGTGAAACGAACGCGTGCGCGTTCTTAGATACTCTCCTGCCTCCCACTGGCCCTCGTGTTGATCATCGATTCCGCTCCGATCTTGCCCGCCGCGTCCGTGGAGCCCACTTGTGGAATTCAGCCACAATCGGTACTCTACATCCCCTCAGGTCCAATTCAGCTATGAACCAGCCGCATGCCATAACCCATCCTCGCGATCCCTTGCACGGGGTCACCTTAGAAAGCATTGTCACGACTTTGGTCGCACGACACGGATGGGCAACATTGGGCGCCCGCGTGCCCATCCGCTGTTTCCGCCATCATCCCACACTCCAATCGAGCCTGACCTTCCTGCGTAAGACGCCGTGGGCGCGCAAGCGAGTTGAACAGATGTTTGTGGCGGAACTCCCCTAGCGCCCACCCTGGCACGATGGCTTCCAACGCAACCATCTATAAAGCTCTGCTGCAGATCGCCGATATGGATCGCCAGCACTTCCAGGATCATGCGCTCACACTTGCGCGCCATCCATCTGAGACGGAAGAACGCATGATGGTACGAGTGCTCGCCTTCGCACTGCACGCAGACGAGGCCTTGTCATTCGGCCGAGGGGTGGGCACCGAAGATGAACCGGCTCTGTGGCAGCGAGACTTCACGGGGGCAATCGACCGCTGGATCGAGATCGGCCAGCCCGACGAGAAGACCTTGCGTCAGGCCTGTGGCCGCTCCAAACAGGTCATTGTCTATGCCTATGGAGCCCGCAGCGCCGAAGTCTGGTGGGCAAACCAAGGCCCGTCGCTCGACCGGCTGAAGAACCTCATGGTGACGCTGCTCCCCATGGAAAGTGTTCGTGCCCTGGCTGCGATGGCAAAACCTACCATGCAGTTAGAATGGACAATCCAAGATGGGCATATCTGGATTGCAGATGGTACACAGACTCTCCACCTTGAATTACAGCGATTGAAGGGCTAACACCACGAGCGACTCCGTACTGGAGCCAAACCAGAGACGAGCATCTGTCCCATTGCTCCGGCGTGCGAAGAACATCGCAAGCCTGTAGGCCGGCTACCTCGCTTGACGGACCAGTTGTCAACCGCGTAGCATACACCTACGACGTTTCAGCAGGCCGATTGCCTTATCCCTCACGTATTCGGCCTATTCTCAACGGGATTGATCCCAGGGGTCTCCCCGTCGGACACTCCGTCCATCACCAGACGCCGCCAACACACAAGAGGAGTCGCCGATGCCTACCAACAGACCGATCACCGACCGTATCATGGCCATGCTCAAAGACTCACCGGAGTGTGACTTTGAGCGCTTCGTGACTCAATGTCCCGATCTCACCTGGAACGACCTCTTTCAGGAAGTGGGTCGGTTGAGCCGGGCTGGGCAGGTGACTAT
>CAKKRK010000235.1 GCA_919902665.1 Nitrospiraceae bacterium | reverse complement strand
AGCCGCACCTTTTCCGCACGCAGGTCCGCCTTGGCCTTTAATGCATAGGTCCAAACCGGAGCAGGACAACGCTCGATAATGCGACTTCCATAGGGGTCATCAATGTTGACGATCGCTCGTTTATTCGACTTGAGTCCTCTTTCCAATCCCAAAAAGAGCTTCAGTTTTGCCTGAAAGTACTCTTCCATGGTCTTATGAAAGTCGAGATGGTCCTGAGTCAGATTCGAAAAGACCGCCACATCATATTCGCATCCACTCGTGCGGTCCTGTGCCAGGGCGTGAGAAGACACTTCCATCACGGCAGTGGTGCAGCCGCTGGCGACCATCTTGGCAAGCAGCTGTTGCAGTTCAAGAGAACCAGGTGTCGTGTGCGTTGCTGGCATCGTGCGCTCACCAATCTGATAGGCAACGGTTCCGATTAACCCTACTGGGTGCCCCAAGGCTTCCAGCAGCGCTTTGCAGATATAGGTCGTGGTGGTTTTCCCATTCGTTCCAGTCACGCCGATCATCCGAATCTTCGATGAGGGGTCTCCATAAAAGCGGCCCCCCAGCAGACCGAGCGCCTTTCTGGAGTCGTCAACGCGGACGAATGGAAGAGGCACCTCACGCACCGGCTGCTGCGACAACAATGCGACCATTCCCCCTCTCATTGCCGCTGGAATAAACTCATGTCCATCAACCTGCTCGCCTTTCACGGCGACAAAGAGACTGTTGGCCGAGACAGCCCGAGAATCATCAGTAATCGCGTTGACAGACACATCCAAATTTCCACGGCGATCAAGAATCTTCACCCGTCCCTCTAGCGACTGAAGCAGAGTTGCCAAGGTCATCGACACTCCCCAGTACGATTACTATTGTCGCGAAGCCATCGCCAACGTGATGGGCGCATCCGATGGCACGCCTAAGTAGCTTAACACCTGCTCCCCGACGCGACTAAACACCGGGGCAGCGACAGCCCCGCCCTGCGTATCACCTAGAGGTTCATCGATCACCACAATCATGGCGAGCTGCGGGTTGCCTGCCGGCGCATACCCCGCAAAAGACGCAACAAATCGAGAGGCTGAATAGGCACCGGTTCGGGGATCGATTTTTTGGGCTGTACCGGTTTTCCCAGCCACCCGAAATCCCGGGATAGCCGCATGCGTCCCGGTGCCGTCCGTCACAACACCTTCAAGAATCTTCGTCACGCTGCGAGCAGTTTCTCGAGAAATGACCCGTCGCTTGGCTTGAGGAGGGACCTGCCTGAGGATGTGGTTATCAGCATCTCGTATTTCTGACACCACGTAGGGCTTCATCAACATACCGTCGTTGGCGATGGCCGCAACCGCGGATACCATTTGAAGTGGCGTCACACCAATCTCTTGCCCTATGGAAATAGACGCGACCGAACGGCGCCCCCAGTCTTTGGGGTCCCTAACCAGTCCAACTCCCTCTCCGGGAAGATCGATCTCCGTTCGCTGCCCGAAACCGAATGCCTGGAGGTATCGATAGAGCCGGTGCTCCCCCAACGCCATACCGGTCTTTGCCGCCCCAATGTTGCTGGACTTCTGAATCACCTGCGCAAAGGAGATCCATCCCAATCGCTCATGATCATGAATCACGGTGTTCGCGACCGTCATACGACCATGCTCCCCAAATACCATCGTATTCGGACTTACCACTCGCTCCTCAATGGCTGCCGCAGCCATCATCGCCTTCATAGTTGACCCCGGTTCATAGGCATCCGTCAGCGCCCTGTTTCGCCAGCGATCAGAGCTCAGAGCCGATACGGCATTGGGATCAAATCGCGGACTCACCGCCATAGCCAACACCGCTCCAGTCTTTGGATCAAGTACAATCATTGTTCCTGACTTGGCCCGCGCACGGCTAACCGCGTCCTCAAGCTCTCTCTCAACGATATATTGAATCACCTCATCAATCGTAAGCGTGAGGTTATGGCCGGGCGTCGGACTCCGTTCCATCATTCCCTTAGGAAATACTGTATGCCCTAAGGCATCACGTTGCAGCACCATCATCCGCTTCTCACCATGCAAGTACGGTTCGTAGCGATGCTCAACGCCTTCCAAGCCCTCACCGTCCATTCCCGAAAAACCCAACACATGAGCCAGAAGCGGCCCTTTGGGATAGAACCGCCGCCCTTCCATCACAACCCCGATCCCATCAAGCGACAAACGATCCAGACGACGCCCCTGCTCAGGATCCAATTTTCGAGCTAACCATACGAATCTCCGGTCCTGTCTGAGTTTTCGTTCCAACTCATCAGTCCTCACATGCAGAATCGGCGATAACTGCCGAGCAGTCTTAAGAGGGCTATCAACTGTGTTTGGAACTCCGAATACGGACTGCACCTCCACATTCATGGCTAAAATCTTGCCATGTCGGTCGACGATCGTGCCGCGAGCCCCTTCAAGCGATACCGTCTTTTGGTGCTGTCGATCCGCTTGGGCTGAGAGTTCAGCCGCTTGCAACACTTGCAGCGTGACCAGCCGGAACAGGACCACTCCAAACCCACACAGCACCAGCAGTAATAGGACATACCGACGACCGCGAGAAAGGGAACCGGCCACTAGAACCTCCCGCTGGGAAGATCATTCCTCGCGACTTTCAGCTCAACCAGCGCAATACCTGAGGGCTGGACACCACTTGGTCTTGGTCTGGACTGAACCACGATGATTTGCCCTTGCTGAGGCAGACTCATGCCGAGTTTTTCCGTCGCCAGTTTTGCGATCCGGTCGGAGGCGCTCAATGTTGAAAATTTGACGCGAAGCTCATCTCGTTGACGTTCCAACACCGTCTTGTCACGCTTCAACCGTTCAATCTGATAGCCGATCCGAACCATGTCTACGCGCTCCCACACAAACACAAATACGAGACAGAGTCCTAGAAAAACGGCGACGGTCTTCATAAAAGTCCCATCCTCGGTTGACGTTCAGCGACTCGTAATTTAGCGCTTCGTGATCGGGGATTTGCTTCGCACTCGGCCCCCGAAGGAAGGACCGGTTTCTTCGTGAGTATCGACACGGTGGCGTCTGGCCCTTGAGCAAGAGACCGGAACGTATGCTTCACGATACGGTCTTCGAGGGAATGAAAAGAAATCGCACAAACCCTCCCCCCCACAGCCAACACGTCGGTTGCATCTCGAAGCGAGGGCTCCAAGAAATCCAGTTCCTGATTCACCGCAATGCGAAGTGCCTGAAAGGTCCGCGTGGCACAATGAATCCGTCCATGCCGATAAGACGCCGGCACGGACCGAGCAATGATAGAGGCAAGTACTCCGGTGGTCATGACAGGCTGTCGTTGCCTTTCCTGCACGATGGCCCAGGCAATTCGCCTGGCATACCTCTCTTCCCCATTCTGAAATATGATGTCCGCGAGCTCATGTTCAGGACTGCTGTTCACTAAGTCGGCGGCAGTTGTCCCAATCGTTTGGTCCATGCGCATATCCAGGGGACCTTCTCGCTGAAAACTGAACCCTCGCGAAGGATCGTCCAACTGCGGGGATGAAACCCCAAAATCGAAAAGCACACCACCAACCTTCGCGATACCCGCTTCAGCAAGGTGCGACTTTAAGTCTCGATAATTTCCTTGCCGCAACACAATACGATCTCCAAATCGATTCAACCGCCGCTGACTGAACTCAATGGCCTGAGAGTCTTGGTCCAGCCCTATAACCCTTGTCCCGACAGGGCTAGTCATTAAGAGCATTTCAGCATGCCCACCATATCCCACCGTACAATCGACAATTGTGGTAGGTTGTTGAAGAATAAGCCAAGATCCCACTTCTTGTCCGAGTACTGGGATGTGCAATTTTTCACTAAAAATACTTTCACCCACACGCCTCCACTTCTCCCCACTTCACGAAGTATACTCTGGCATTTTTGCTTGTCAACAGTCTTTCAGTAATCTGTCAACCCAATTTAGAAATGTCCTCTTTCTCCCAACGTAGAAATGTCCGGTTT
>CAKKRK010000234.1 GCA_919902665.1 Nitrospiraceae bacterium | reverse complement strand
CATCGCCGCTTCATCGCTCAGAATGTCTCCGAACATGTTATTGCAGAGCAGCACGTCGAACTGTCGCGGGTTTCGCACCAGTTGCATGGCAGCGTTATCCACATAGATATGTCCCAGTTCAACGTCCGGATAGGACGCGTGGACGTCGATGACTACCTTGCGCCACAACTCCGATGATTCCAACACATTCGCCTTGTCGACCGAGGTGACCTTATTGCGCCGTTTCCGCGCCGCCTCGAACGCAACCTTGGCGATTCGTCGAACCTCTTCCGTTGTATAAACTTCCGTATTAACCCCTCGCTCTTCGCCGTTCGGCAACTTTTCGATCCCCTTCGGTTTGCCGAAGTAGATCCCACCGGTAAGCTCGCGGATTACGAGGATATCGATCCCTTCGACCACCTCGCGCTTCAACGTGGATGCATCCACTAAATTTGAATAGAGCTTCGCCGGCCTCAAGTTAGCATAGAGTCCTAAGGCTTCCCGGATTCCGAGTAGTGCGCGCTCCGGTCGAAGACTGTACTCCAAACTCTCCCATCGAGGCCCCCCGACGGCGCCCAGCAAGACGGCATCGCTTTGCTTGGCAATCGCCAAGGTGTCCTTTGGCAACGGCACCCCCACTTTATCGATCGCCTGCCCGCCGATATCAGCTGCAACAAACTCGAACGAGTGCCCATACTTCTCAGCAATGACCTTCAGAACCTTCACGGCTTCGGGAACAATCTCGCGCCCAACTCCATCGCCCGCCATTACCGCAATCTTGGCCTTCACTGTTGCTCCTTTCGATAACGCAATCGGCTCATGGCCTATTCCAGTATCGTTTCATCTTCCATCCGCCAGGCCGGATCAACGAGACACAAAAACTCGATATCGGTCTCTCCGGTATTTTCCACGAACTGTTGCCCTCCCGGCGGCACATAGATGGTCGTTCCGGCTTCGATTACCGTGACGTGGTCATCGATCGTGAAGCGACCCCGCCCTGCAATGAAATAATAGACTTCCGACGAGACCAACACATGGCGCTTCGAGCGTTGGCCAGACGGTAATGTCCCGTGGGCTAGACTATAATTGAGGTTGAGCTGATGCTTGGCAGGGTGAAAAATCTCCCGTAAGCGAGTCTCGTCCCCAGCCAGGAACTCGGGGCGATCCGCCAGCATCACCTTGAACACGGACAAGCCCTCTCAATCCAACAGGCCTCACCACAGACAGTGAAACTGTACCGTGGAGATCCGCGTCAAATCAAGTTCACCTTCTGCTCGCCTTGCGCCTGTTTTGTCGCCAGGTAGGCCAACTTATTCAGGGCGCTGATATACGCCCGAGCAGAGGCCGTAATGATATCGGTATCGGCGCCGTGGCCTGTGACCGTTCGGCCATCCTCTTGCACCCGCACTGACACTTCACCCTGTGCATCTGTTCCACCGGTGATGGCCTTCACGACATACATCAGCAACTTGCTCTTCGTCTGTGTCATGGCCGCAATGGTGCGGTACACGGCATCCACCGGCCCATCACCGGTCCCGGTTTGAACGATGCGGGTGCCGTCGATTTCCAGTTCGACCGTGGCTGTTGGAACCCGATCCGTTCCACTCGATACTTGTAGTCCCTTGAGCCCAATGCGCTCGCCCATCTTCGACAACTCTTCGGAGACAATCACCTCGAGATCTTCCTCGAAAATCTCTTTCTTTTGATCGGCAAGTTTCTTGAACCGCTCGAAGGCATGGTTGATCTCTGCCTCGCCGAGCTTGTACCCCAACTCTTCGAGACGCTGTCGGAACGCATGACGCCCAGATAACTTACCCATCACCATTTGGCTTTCAACCAATCCGATCGATTCCGGGCGCATAATTTCATAGGTCGTCTTCTCTTTGAGCAAGCCATCCTGATGAATGCCTGACGTATGGGCAAAGGCGTTTGCCCCGACGATCGCCTTATTGGGTTGCACCACCATCCCTGTGATCTTGCTGACCAGACGACTGGTCTTCGCAATTTCCTCGGTTCGAATACGAGTATCCGCCTGATAGAAATCCGTCCTGGTACGGAGTCCCATCGCGATTTCTTCCAAGGATGTGTTCCCAGCGCGCTCTCCGATTCCATTGATCGTACATTCCACTTGGCCGGCCCCATTCATAATCGCCGCCAAGCTGTTCCCCACCGCAACCCCCAGATCGTTGTGGCAATGGACCGAAATCACCGCGTGTTTGGCATTGGGAACCTTGTCGCAAATCCCCTTGATCAGTGCGCCGAACTCTTGTGGGACGGCATACCCTACCGTGTCAGGAATGTTCACAGTGCTGGCTCCGGCAGCGATGACCGCCTCAATGACCTCGTAGAGAAACGAGGGATCTGATCGGCTCGCATCCATTGGAGAAAATTCGACATCATCCACATAACCCCGCGCCCGCTGGACCATCTCCACGGCACGCTGCTTGGCTTGCTCCCGCGTCATCCGGAACTGGTGCTTCAGATGAATATCGGACGTTGACAAGAACGTATGGATGCGGACTTTCGGCGCGCCTTTCAACGCTTCCCATGCTCGATCGATATCTTCGGGTCGAGCCCGTGCCAGACTACAGATCGTCGGTCCTTCGACCTCCTGTGCGATACGCCGCACCGCTTCAAAGTCTCCGGGCGAGCTATAGGCAAATCCTGCCTCAATAATATCGACACCGAGCCGGGCCAGTTGTTTGGCGACCATGACCTTTTCTTCCACGTTCATACTGGCGCCAGGCGATTGTTCGCCATCTCTCAAGGTCGTATCGAAAATTTTGATCATGCGTGTCATGGTTGACCTCCGATGCAAGCTGCTCAAAAATTCCTTCCGGCAAGGCCGCAAGGAGTGAGAACCCCGAGGCGTACGCGTGTGGTACGTTGAGGGGTTCGAACGACTGAGAACGCAGCGGGAAGGCTTTTCAGCAGCTTGTAAAAACAAAAGCCTCCATCCCTATGAGACCCAGGGACGAAGGCCTGACGCACTCCGTGGTACCACCCTGATGTAGTCTGAGGACCAACTGGTCGTCAAACCCTTCATTCAGCCTCTTACGGGGGCAAGGCGGAATCTCCTACTTCATGTTCGGAGATTCGGCTCGGAGGCGAGTTCGGCGACATCTAGGCTGGTTTGCACCACCCACCAGCTCTCTTCACAACACTGACCAACCCCTGTCTAGATGGCTCGCGTACTATTCCTCGTCTTCGCCGTTCATAACTTTTTCAGTTTCTCCTGCTGTTATCCGCCGCTATGAATTTGATTCGATCGGCGGAGTCTCAACTTTTCCAATGCTCTTTTTCCCAACTGCCGGAGCAACCAGTGAAAAAACTTTCTCGACCGGTCCCATCAATGCATAGCCGGCAAAGATGACAAATAACATGACCGCCGGCCAGGCTGCCACCAGCATCAGCGTCAGAATACCCCAGACCAGGTAGGTAATCTGCCGGTGGCCCTTAAATTTCAGCTCCTTAAAGCTGCGATACTTGATCGTGCTGACCATTAAAAACGAAAGCGCCAACGTCATGAGCAGGACCACGATCGGCCTGACATCGCCTCCCATCTTGAGGAGGTAATGATCAAAAACCACCAGCGACGCCACCACCCCGGCTGCGGCTGGGATCGCGAGACCCGTAAAGTACTTCCCATCTGCTAGCGCTACGGTAGAGTTGAATCGCGCTAACCGCACGGCGCCCATAGCCACGTAGGCAAACATCACGGCCACGCCAAACGTACCCTGCCCGCTTAACGCCCACGAGTAGATCAACAACCCCGGTGCGACACCAAATGACACCACATCGGACAGCGAGTCATACTCCAGCCCGAACTGACTCGTACTATTGGTCAATCTGGCCGACTTGCCATCCAATACGTCAAAAATCATGGCGACAAGAATCGCGATGGCTGCTTCCAGATAGTTACCGTTGAAAACGGACAGGATGGCGAACACGCCGCAAAATAAGTTACCGGTCGTGAAGAGGTTTGGAATGAGATGCATAGCGGCTTTCCGCCGTTTCCCATCTTTCCCGAAGGAATTCTTGAAGCCTGCCGTTTTCATGGCAACTCTCCAATAATGGTTTCGCCGCCTTTCACACGATCACCCACTGCCACCCGAATCTTTGTACCCATCGGAAGGAACGTATCCATACGCGATCCAAACCGGATCAAGCCATAGCGTTCACCACGTATCGCCTGCTCCCGATCCGAGATCCAACAGACGATTCGCCGAGCGATCAGCCCCGCGACTTGCACACACAACACCTTGATCCCGTCGTGCGTCTTGATCATCACGGCATTCTGTTCGTTCCTCAGCGTCGCCTCCGGCTTGCTCGCAACCAAAAACAACCCCGGCTGATACTGAATACCTTCCACGACCCCATCGCAAGGCATACGATTGATGTGGACATCGAAGACATTCAAAAAAATCGTAAGCCTGACACTACGCTCTTTCAGGTAGCGGGGCTCAAACTCTTCCTCGATGGCGATCACCTTGCCATCGCCGGGTGCAACAATCAGATTGGGACCTTGCGGGATCACCCGGGCCGGGTTTCGAAAAAACCAGGCAGAGAACAGCGTTGCAATCCCACCAAGAAACGCAACGACTGGCCATCCCAGCCATGCTGTTAAGAGTGTAACGCCGGCAGGAGCTGCAATGAAGGGAATTCCTTCTTTAGCAAAGGGAACACCGACTGCACGATCCGCCATGGAATTGCCTCAGTTCTTGGTTTTATCGACGAGCTGATCCTTCTTGAGCCACGGCATCATCCCGCGCAGCTTCGCTCCAACGGCTTCGATAGGATGGGCCTCGCCTTTTGCAAGGAGTGCGTTGTAGACCGGTCGATTGGCTTGATTCTCCAAGACCCATTCTTTGGCGAACCGTCCGGTCTGGATCTCGTCAAGAATCCGCTTCATCTCTTGCTTCGTCTGTTCGGTTACCACACGTGGACCTCGAGTCACATCACCATATTTCGCCGTCGTGCTGATCGAGTAGCGCATGTTAGCGATCCCGCCCTGATAGATCAGATCGACGATGAGCTTCACCTCGTGCAAACATTCAAAGTAGGCCATCTCCGGTGAGTACCCGGCTTCAACCAGCGTCTCGTACCCGGCCTGGATCAGCGACGTTAGCCCTCCGCAGAGCACAGCTTGTTCACCGAAGAGGTCGGTCTCAGTTTCCTCGCGAAAATTCGTTTCGATGACACCGGCACGTCCACCGCCAATCGCACTTGCGTAGGCCAATCCGACCTGCCTCGTGGTACCGCTGGGATCCTGGTGAATCGCTAAAAGGCAAGGCACCCCGCTGCCCTTCGTAAACTCGGAACGAACGAGATGTCCCGGCCCCTTCGGGGCGACCATGAAGACATTGATGGAGGCCGGCGGCACGATTTGCCCAAAGTGAATATTGAAACCATGTCCGAACGCCAAATAGGATCCTGCCTTAAGATTGGGCGCTACGTCTTGCCGATAGATGGCGGCTTGCGCCTCATCTGGCGCCAGAATCATCACGACATCGGAAGCCTTCACAGCATCAGCAACAGGCATAACTTTGAGTCCGCTCTGCTCAGCTTTTTTCCATGAGGCGCCCTCACGCAGTCCAATCACGACCGACACACCGCTTTCCTTCATGTTCAGCGCATGGGCATGCCCCTGACTTCCATAGCCGATCACGGCCACGGTCTTGTTTCGGATCTGCTGAATATCGGCATCCTTATCATAGTAAATTTTCATGACCAACCCTTTCCCTCATCTCGTCAGTATAGAGTAACACTGCGTGCGCAGCAGAACGTTAGTCGCGGGCAACCTTCTTCGTTTGGACAGCAACGGGACGGGCCGGTTCCCGAGCGACGGCCACCCGGCCAGTACGGACCAAGTCCTTGATCCCTAGGGGCTGTAACAAGTTGATGATCGCCTCAATCTTCTTGGGATCGCCGGATACTTCAATGGTATAGGTGCTCGGGGTCGAATCGATCACGTTCGCGCGAAAGATGTCCACGATTCTGAGCGCCTCGGCTCGATCTGCATCCTTCGTATGCACCTTGATAATTGCCGTCTCTCGCGAGACAAACTCCGTTTCGTTCAAATCCACGACCTTGATGACATCGATGAGTTTGTTCAGCTGTTTGACGATCTGCTCGATGATCCGCTCATCACCCGAGGTCACAATCGTCATCTGAGACATGGACGGATCAAGCGTCGGAGCAACCGACAAGCTCTCGATATTGAACCCACGACCGCTGAATAACCCAGCGACCCGTGACAGGACCCCAAATTTATTTTCAACCGTGACTGAAATAATGTGTTCCATACAATGCTTTCAGCTGAGAGCCATCCGTCGACGATTTCCCTATGCCGTGAGGACCGTATCTTTATCCTCCGGCGTCACTTTTTCAGAACCGACCTGCTTCTTCAACTCCGGTGGATCTTCCAGGAGCATCTCGTGGTTGCAGCCGCCAGCAGGGATCATCGGATAACAATTCTCATAGGGATAGGTCGGCACATCCACGATGACGGGTTTATCGGTCGCCATCGCTTCTTTCAGAACGGCATCGAGGTCTCCGACCTTCTTGACCCGTAACCCCACTGCGCCATAGGCTTCCGCCAGTTTCACGAAATCCGGCGTCGTGCCAAGATCGCTCGACGCGTAGCGCCCTTCGTAGAACAGGTCCTGCCATTGACGAACCATGCCGTGAAAGCCATTGTTCAAGATAATGATCTTCACCGGCAACTTACTGATGATCGCCGTGGCCATTTCCTGCATGTTCATCTGAATGCTGCCGTCTCCCGCAATACACAAGACCAGTCGGTTCCGGAACGCGGCTTGGGCCCCCATTGCGGCAGGGAATCCGAACCCCATCGTGCCAAGCCCGCCCGATGTCAACCATCGATTTGGCTTTGCTAACTTAAAATACTGTGCGGCCCACATCTGATGTTGTCCGACATCAGTTGCCACAATCGGATCTCGATCCCTCGTCAATTCATAGAGCCGCTTCACCACCTGCTGTGGCTTGATCGGTCCGTCTTGCTCTTGGTGATAGGTCAATGGATGGGCCTGCTGCCATTCGTGTATTTGATCCCACCAGGGCTTCCGAAGGTCTTTCTGTTCCCCATTCACCGTTGCGCGCAGGATCTGGTTCAACTCCCGAAGCACCGTCTTGCAGTCGCCCACAATCGGAATATCGACATTGATGTTTTTCCGAATAGAGGTCGGGTCAATATCAACATGAATCACTTTTGCATGGGGACAGAACTCCGACACCTTCCCCGTCACTCGATCATCAAACCGTGCGCCGATGGCAATCACCAGATCGGAATAATGCATAGCCATGTTGGCTTCATAGGTGCCATGCATCCCCAGCATCCCCATGGAGAGAGGATGCTCTCCGGGAAACACCCCGAGCCCCATCAGCGTCATGTCGACCGGAATCTGCGTCATCTCAGCCAATTCAAGCAGTTCCTGTGAGGCGCCTGAAAAGCCGACACCACCGCCAACATAGAGAATTGGCTTCTTGGCCTTCATGATCGCTTCAGCGGCCTGCTTGATCTGCCACTTATTCCCTTCGTATGTCGGATTGTAGCCACGAATCGAAACGGAATTCGGATAGGTAAATTCCGCCTTAGCCATCGAGACATCTTTCGGGATATCCACCAAGACCGGGCCCGGACGACCGGTCGTCGCAATATAAAACGCCTCTTTGATCGTGGCCGCCAAATCGTTCACATCTTTGACGAGAAAATTGTATTTCGTGCAGGGGCGGCTCAAACCGATGTTGTCCGCTTCCTGAAAAGCATCGTTTCCGATCAGACTAGTCGGGACTTGGCCGCTGAAACAGACCATAGGAACAGAATCCATGTAGGCATCGGCCAACGCGGTAATGACGTTGGTCATGCCGGGTCCGGAGGTGACCAGACAGACGCCTGCCTTTCCCGTCGCCTTCGCGTAGCCCTCCGCCATATGGCCAGCACCCTGCTCATGGCGTGTCAAAATCACTTCAATGTCTTTTTGTTGATGGAGTGTATCGAAAATCTTCAGGACGACGCCGCCGGGAAGTGCAAAGAGCGTCTTCACGCCTTCCCGCTTCAGACACTCGATGAAGATTTCAGCACCGGTGAGTTTCATAACAACCCTCCCTACAACTGCATGAGACGATCTGCCGAAAATAATCAGATATCAAAAGGACACGTCCGGTGGAGGACGCATCATCATGCAGAAATATCTTTGAAATCAAGGGGAAAGATTCGAGATCCTAGCATCCCCATCAAGACCCGTCAATACAGCGCCACGTGAATCACCGAGAACACTGGCCACGAGGCGTTTGAGAAGAAGCGTGAGCGGAAGACCTATAAGCCGGATTCTGTCCCGCAAAGAAGTTGCCCTCTTTGCTTGGATGATCATTTCTCTGGGATTCGAGTTACCTCGAACCTCAAGCGACCTACCCGAAGACCTCGACCGGGCCAGTCGGCGCACAAGAGTCCGTGAGGAGCCCTGTACATGTCTTCCTATTTGGCCTTGCACCGGGCGACGCTTACCGTGCCGTTGGTGTCACCACCCCCGCGGTGGGCTCTTACCCCACCGTTTCATCCTTACCTGAGCCGCCGCAACCAGATCGAATCTCGTTGCCTTGGCCATCGGCGGTTTGTTTTCTGTGGTGCTGGTGTCGGATCACTCCGCCTGGGAGTTACCCAGCGCCCTGCCCATGGAGTCCGGACTTTCCTCTCGA
>CAKKRK010000233.1 GCA_919902665.1 Nitrospiraceae bacterium | reverse complement strand
AAACCGGACACTTCACGTGCTACAAAAACCGGACAGATGATGTGCTAGCTACACTCTCGCCTAGGTGCAGATGACAGAGCATCATGAGCGAGTTACAATGACTGAGAAAATCTCAGGAGTGTTATTCACGAGGAGGACTCGCGCGATGATCACATCGTCGAGAGCGCTGATTGTTCTGTGTCTGAATGTGTTGGTACTGGCGCCGATAGGTGCGGGTTCAGCGTTCTCTGAAACGCAAGAAAAAGAAGGTGCGACGGAGGCCAAGCCGCAGCCTGCTCCTGCGCCGAAGGTGGACACGTCGACCGAGCACAAAGAGGTCGTGCCGGAGAAACCTGCGCCACGTCCGCAGCACCACCAAGCCGATTCCGACAGTCAGCTGGCGCCGCACAAGCCATCATCTGAACATAAAACGCCATCACAGCTCGTTCCTCCCATAAAGGCTGATGGGCTGCCTGAACCGGAGATGAAGGAGAGAGAGTCAGCCAAACAGAAGGAACCGGTTCAGGAGAAGGAGTCAGCCAAAGAGAAGGAGCCAGCACAGGAGAAAGAGTCGGTCAAAGAGAAGGAGCCGGTCAAGGAGAAGCAACCGGCCAAGGAAAAGCATCCGGCCAAAGAAAAACAGCCGGTGAAAGAAAAAGAGCCAGCCAAAGAGAAGGAGTCGGCCAAGGAGAAAGAGCCAGTGAAGGAGAAAGAGACGCCCAAGAAAGCACATGGCTCGCTGATCTTGTCCGTCAAGCTTGCACTGATGGGAGATTCACGGCTCTTTCACTACGAGATTGAGGTGGAGGACGATCAGCAAACGGTCACCCTGAGCGGGCGTGTGACGAGTGAAGAGGAAAAGGTTGCGGCAACGGAAGTTGCGCAGACCTTTCACGGCGTGAAGACCGTCATTAATAAAATTATTCTGGACAAGGACTTGGCTAAGACGTTGCTGAAAAAACAGGATGAAATCCTGACGACGCTCATTAAAGAGCGCTTCGCGAAAAGCGCAACCTTGAAAGCGGCGAATTTCGAGGTGAAGACGGAGGATGGTGTCGTCCGGCTCAATGGAACTGTGCGGTTTCAGGTTATCGTACTGGAAGCTGCCGAGACAGCTCGTCAAGTGCCGGGTGTTCGAGCTGTGAATACTGAGAATATACGACTGGAGGGTGAGAGCTGATGCAGGGCCGCTCCGGCTCATTGGCTGGCGCTCCCACCACAGCGGAGCAAGCAAGCAACGGTTTGGTCGAGAATCGTCCACTCCTCCTGACCCGTGATTTCGGACTCGTGTGGTCCGGACAACTGATCTCTCAAATAGGCGACGGTGTCTCCAAACTGGCCCTGCTGTGGTTTGTCTATGCCGTCACCGGGTCACCACTGAAGACCTCTATCATTGGGCTGCTACAGACGATTCCCCCGATTGTTCTTGGCCCTCTTATCGGCGTGTATGTCGATCGATTTCCAAAGAAGGTTCTGCTGATCACCAGCGATATCCTGCGTGCGGTGCTCCTCGGGTTGATCCCCTGTCTGATCCCAGTGGAATCCTTTACTGTCTCGGTGTTGTACGTCTTGGTGTTCCTCCATGCCATTTCCACGGCGGTATTCGGTCCAGCGCTGACCGCTGCGATACCGGAGTTCGTACCCAAAACGAAGTTCACCGCTGCCAATGCCCTGCTCCAAGGTACTACCAGCCTCGGTATTATCTTCGGTCCGGCGCTCAGTGGATTGGGGATTGCCGCGTATGGATCGCAAGAAGTGCTCTGTATCAATGCTGCAACCTATCTGATTTCAGCTGCGTGTCTCGCACTGGTCCGTTTTGCCAAGCCCGCCACACATTCCCCATTGCTCGCATCAAAGCCATCCATGTTGCAGGATATGGTCGAGGGGATACGGTATGGCCTCATGACCCAACCGGGACTCTTGCTCTTGACGGGCACCGCCGCGCTCTATACGTTTGGCACCAGTGCGTGGACCGCATTGCTCCCGGTGTTTGCGAGGAAACTGCTTGGGCTGGGCCCGGTTGAGGTCGGCTATCTCTGGTCGGCCCTCGGTGTCGGCTTGCTAGTGACATCGATCGGACTTCTGTGGGTGACAGATTGGACGGTCAAGGATCGCATGCGCCTGATTATGGGCGCCAGCGTATTGAGC
Organism: Nitrospiraceae bacterium; assembly: GCA_919902665.1. Taxonomy (GTDB): domain Bacteria; phylum Nitrospirota; class Nitrospiria; order Nitrospirales; family Nitrospiraceae; genus Nitrospira_D. Next base: position 5,892 of record CAKKRK010000233.1, on the reverse strand, counting down.
GGTGCCGCGCTGTGTGCATTCACCTGGACGGTTGATCCCTACCTCGCCGGCCTCTTTATGGGACTCATCGGCTGTGGCATGGGTGCGTTTACGCCGATTGCCTGGGGCATCATTCAAGAAATTGTACCCAGTCACATGATCGGTCGAGTCCTAGGGTTGTATGGAACCGGAGCCATGACTGCTGCCATTGGAGGAATCTCTGCCTTTGGATGGATTACGGAGCAACAGGGCCCTGAAACCAGCATCCTCGGGATCGCACTTGTGTTCATGCTGACGGGCTTGGTTGCCACACGGATGAGTCGAGAGAGTGCGAACAGATAAAGGAACCAGTTCATGAACGACATCATCCGCTGGAATGATCAATACTATATACGTGCATCATCTTCGTTGGCCGATGGGCGCACAGAGGTCTTGAAACAGGGAGAGACCTTTGCGGTGTTTGATCGCTATGGCGATATTCACCACGCGCTCTCCGGTCCGCAGGGCCTCTACCACGAAGGCACACGCTTCCTGTCGCGGTTCGAACTGTTGTTGCAGGCGCAGCGTCCAATGCTCCTGAGTGCCACAGTGAAAGATGACAATGCTCTCTTCACCGGCGACCTCACCAACCCGGATTTGATATTGGACGGACAACGGCCTATCCCGCGCGGCATGCTCCATGTGTGCCGCACACGATTTCTATGGCAAGGGACCTGTCACGAGCGCATTAGTGTCCACAACTACGGGACCACGAAGGTTCCCCTCTCGCTCACCTTCATCCTGGAGACGGATTTCGCTGACCTCTTCGAAGCGAGAGGTCGACAGCGGCCACGTCGTGGGTCGCGTCTCAAGACTCTTCGCTCTAAAGCTGGACTGGTGTTTGGGTACAAAGGTCTTGATGGGACCATTCGCCGAACGTCTGTCCGATGCTCTCCGGAACCAAAACGGGTGACGGCTGACGGCTTCGTGATCGAATCGAACATTCCTTCGCACGCAAATTTAATATGGGAGATCTCCATCGCGTGTGAAGTTGAGCCCCAACGGAACCGAAAATCACTGGCCTATGACCGAGCGCGCCATGAGGCGGATCGGGCATTGCAAAGCGACAAAGCCGATGATGCCCACGTCTATACGGCAAACGAACAATTCAACCACTGGTTGAACCGATCATTAGCTGACCTCCACATGTTGATCTCAGCAACCCCGCAGGGACTCTATCCCTACGCCGGAGTCCCCTGGTTCAGCGTGCCATTCGGTCGAGATGGCATCATCACCGCGCTTCAGATGTTGTGGATGAATCCACTGTTTGCTCGAGGGGTGTTAGGATTTCTGGCTGCGACACAGGCGACTGATGTTCGACCTGAGCAGGATGCAGAACCTGGAAAGATTTTGCATGAGACGCGCCAAGGGGAGATGGCGGCCCTGGGCGAGATCCCCTTCGGGAAATACTACGGCAGCGTCGATGCGACGCCGCTCTTCATCGTCCTGGCCGGCGCATACTACGAACGTACCGGCGATCGCCGGTTTCTTACGACCATCTGGCCGCATATTCAGCTCGCTCTCCAGTGGATCGATCAGTACGGCGACCCGACCGGCATGGGCTTCACCACCTATGCGCGGCAGTCTACCAATGGACTCGTGCATCAAGGATGGAAAGATTCTCATGATTCTGTCTTTCATGCGGATGGAACGGCTGCGAACGGACCGATCGCCCTGTGCGAGGTTCAGGCCTACGTGTATCGAGCCAAACGAGCGGCGGCAGACGTGGCGCGGGCGTTGGGAGATATCGATCACGCCGATCGATTGGTGAAGGAAGCCGAGTCACTTCGCGAACGGTTCGAGCGCGCGTTTTGGTGTGAAAGGCTCGGTTCCTATGCCCTGGCTTTGGACGGAAAGGGGCGCCCCTGTTGCGTGCGTACGTCGAACGCGGGCCATTGTCTCTATGCCGGTATTGCCGGGCAGGATCGCGGTAGACGTACTGCCCGAGCTCTGTTGCGCGAAGACATGTTCAGCGGATGGGGCATCAGAACACTTGCCACATCGGAGGCGCGCTACAATCCTATGTCCTATCACAACGGATCTGTGTGGCCTCACGACAATGCCATGATTGCAGTCGGCATGGCGGCCTACGGATATAAAGAAGGGGCGATGAAGATCCTCACCGGACTCTTCGACGCCAGTCTGTTTCTCGACCTCCACCGAATGCCAGAGTTGTTCTGCGGATTTTCCCGGCGTCCGGGAGAAAGTCCGACACGCTATCCCACGGCCTGTGCCCCGCAAGCCTGGGCGGCTGGTGCCGGTTTTCAGGCATTGCAAGCCTGCTTGGGTTTACAGATCGATGGGACTCGGAGCCTCGTGCAGTTCGTACATCCCGTTCTCCCACCGTTCCTGGAACGAGTCGAATTGCGGAACCTCAGGATTGGAACTGCGAGCCTCGACCTCGTGCTCGATCGTCATGAAAACGAAGTGGCCCTGAGGGTCGCCCGGCGCACTGGCGAGGTGGCCGTCGTGCTTACGATGTAGTTCCCACCCCTTTGTGTATCGTCTTCGTCTCGGGACCAACGTCATTCGTAATATGTAAACGCCGGTTTACGATGAACTTCCGCCCCTCCTCCGCCGACAAGAGTGCCAGCGCTCCGAACACGAGTGGTCCGAATATCCAGAGAGGCAAAGGGCTGGTTCCGAAGATCTCGTTCCCGATCGGTGTGTAGGTGATGAGCGCCAAGATGATCAGCTCGGTGAGAATCCCCCACAGAATGAGCGGGTTGGTCAGCCATCCGAGTCGAGCCACCGACAGATGGTCGGATCGGCAGGCGAACACGTTCGCGACTTGTGCGAACACGATCCCGGCGAAGGTGACGGTTGTTGCCTCCCTATACAATGGAGAGGACCAATCCAGGGTTTCTCCCCACGTCCACCCCTGACTGTTGAGATAGAGGAAGAATCCTCCCATCGCGATCCCTGCTTCCATGAGCCCGAGGAACAGATAGGCCCGCAGCAGGATGGGGAGGCTCAGCAGTCGTTCGCTTCGTGGGCGCGGTGGAAGGTTCATGACATCGGATTGAGGCCGCTCTATCCCGAGGCCCAGGGCGGGGATCATGTCGGTTCCGAGGTCGACTGCCAAGACTTGTGGAATTGTGAGGGCTAGCGGCATGCCGAGGAAACCATAGCCGAGAAATGGGACTATTTCCGGGACGTTGCTCGCCAGTATGTAGGACGAGAATTTGCGAATGTTGTCATAGACAGTGCGGCCTTCCTCAATCGCACTCACGATCGTTGCGAAGTTGTCGTCGAGCAGTATCATGTCGGCCGTTTCTTTGGCGACATCCGTGCCGGTGATGCCCATCGCGATGCCGATGTCGGCTTTCTTGAGAGCCGGCGCGTCATTGACTCCATCGCCGGTGACTCCAACCACTTCCCCCATCTCCTTGAATGTGGACACGATCCGCATCTTGTGGCGCGGGGCCATCCGGGCAAAGACCGGGTCCGGTTCTCCTGGCCGAGACGGGGTCAGCAGCTGGCGGAGTTGCTCGTCGCTCATCTGATCAAGCTGCGGCCCTTCGATGACCGGGACGAAACTGTTCGGTGGCGATACAGCCTGTTCAGGAACTAGGCCGATCTTGCGTGCAAGAGCCAATGCCGTGAGCGGATGGTCTCCGGTGACCATGACGATGCGGACACCGGCTCTTCGACATTTCCTGATGGCCTCAGGCACTTCTCGGTGCGGCGGATCCATCATGGCCACGAGTCCGAGGAACGTCAGGTCTGATTCAATCGTGTCCACTTCAATGTGCTCAGGCTGATGGCCGACTTCGCGCATGGCGACGGCGAGCACGCGGTAGGCCTGCTCGGCAAAGGATCGGCTCTGGCTCAGGATTCGCGTGCGCTCATGCGAGGTCATCGTTATGGCATTGCCATGGACGTGAGCGTTAGCGCAGAGAGGTAAGATCGATTCCGGAGCGCCCTTAGTGAATGCGATGAGTCGTCCTTCTGCCCAATGAAGGGTGCTCATCCGCTTCCGATCTGCATCGAATGCCAACTCCCCCATGCGCCGCAGGGGAGGCCGGTGGGCCAATCCATGTTCGATGGCAAATTCAAGCAACGCAACTTCCGTCGGATCGCCGGTGACCACGAAACGTCCATCGGACTTCCGGACGCGCTTGGCGTTGTGGCAATGAAGCAGTGCATCGAAGAAGGAACGCCATTGCTCGGCATCGGCTGTACCGATCATGCGGCCTCTGGTGAAAAAACAACCCTCTCGTGAGTCGATCACAAGTCCGTCGGTGAAGAATCGATCCACTTTCATGCGATTTTCTGTCAATGTTCCCGTCTTATCCGTGCAAAGCACCGTGGTGCAGCCAAGGGTCTCAACGGAGGGCAGGTGCTTGACCAAGGCGTTACGCTTCGCCATCCGAAGGCTGCTCATGGCAAGGGCGAGAGTGACGGTCGGGAGCAAACCCTCCGGCACGTTGGCCACGATGATGCCGATGCCGAAGATCGCACTGATCCAGAATCCGAGTCCCGTTGAGACCCCGATCACGAAGAACGCGGCTCCCATGGCCAATGAAATGACACCGACGATACGGGTGACCGTAATGATCTCTTGCTGAAGAGGGCTGAATTCGGTTTCGACTGTGGTGGTGAGTGCGGCGATCTTGCCGAACTCCGAACGCATCCCAGTGGCGAAGACGACGGCACGACCATGTCCCGATAGGATGGTGGTGCCGGCAAAGACGAGATTCGGGAGGTCGAGCCAGTGTCCGTCTTGTGTGGCCTCGGCTATCCGTCGTTTTGGTCTTGATTCGCCGGTCAAGGCGGCATTGTCCACCCGCATGCCTATCGCTTCGATGAGGCGCGCATCGGCCGGCACCCGTTCGCCTTCTTCTAAGATCAGCACATCACCAGGCACAATTTCGTTCCGTACGGCTTCGACGGATTGCCCGCCTCTCGTGACCCACGCTTTGCTCGGCAGCAGGCGGCGGAGTGCCTGAACGGCGTGTTCCGCCTTGTATTCCTGGAAAAAAGCGAACCCGGCGTTGATGATGATGACGCCGAGGATGGCCCAACCCAGCGTTGCCATACCCTCACCGGGTCGCATGAAGTCGGCCGCAAAGGAGAGGCCGGCGGCGATCCAGAGGAGGATGGCGAGGAAGTGGGTGAAATGGCGGAGGAGTCCACGGAGGAGCGAGTAGCGATCGGGCTCGACGAGAACATTCGGTCCATATTGGTCCAGTCGCCGTTGAGCCTCATTTGGTGGCAGGCCACCGTTGTTTGTTTCCAGCCGCTTCAGCACCTCTTCGATCGGAAGCTGGTGGATGTTGTGATGGCTGAACTCAGGCACGGGCTCCTCGCACGATCAGCACGGAGCAGGGGGCATGCCTGAGCAGACTTTCGGATACACTCCCAAGATAGAGTCGCTCGCTCTTCGTCAAATCGCGAGATCCGATGACCAAGAGTTCGTCACGATTGGCTTCGATATGTTTGACGATGGTCTCGATGACGTGGTCCATCTGGATCTGCGTCACGACCTGAAAGCCATCTTTAATGAACGCATTCCGTACGCTGTTGACGAACGCGGCGGCCCGCTCCATGACCGGCTTCGTCAATTCGGCCAGCTGCGCTTCGGATAAGTAGCGGGCGGCAAAGTCTGTGACGGGACTCTCCACTGAAGAGAGAATCGTGACGGTGGCGGTCTCTGGAAGAAGGTAGGATCGTAGAAACTTCGCGGCGGCCCGTGACGGTTTGGAGTCGTCGACGGCAAGCGTGACATGGAGAAGTTTGTGCGTCGGTTGTTTCACGATCCACACGGAACAGGGAGCCATTGAGGCAACTTGGCGCGAGATACTTCCCAGTAAGAACCCTTGAATATCGCTGAGTCCGCGCGATCCCATGATGATCAGATCCGCCTTCAGG
>CAKKRK010000232.1 GCA_919902665.1 Nitrospiraceae bacterium | reverse complement strand
AAAGAACTGGTACGTCATTCATACGTACGCGGGTTTTGAGGGGCGAGTGAAGACCAGCCTCATGGAGCGTGCCAATCAAATGGGGCTTGTTGAAAAGCTCGGGCAGGTGCTCGTTCCGACAGAGGACGTCATTGAAATTAAGGACGGGAAGCGACGGACCTCTCGACGAAAGTTCTATCCGGGCTACGTCCTTGTGGAGTTGGAGTCTCCGTTGGGGGATGACACCGTCCAGATGATCAAGGAGACGCCAAAAGTGACTGGATTCGTTGGGGGCGGCGCGGTGCCGACACCTCTGACCAGTGATGAGGTGGAGGCCTTGCTCAAGCAGGTCGATGCGGGTCAAGCCGAGCCTCGGGAGCAGGTCAAGTTCATTAAGAGCGATAACGTTCGCATTATCGATGGGCCTTTCCTTGGGTTTAATGGGGTGGTTGAGGAGGTCGATCAGGATCATAGTCGGGTGAAGGTGATGGTGAGCATTTTTGGTCGGTCGACTCCGGTGGAATTGGGCTTTTTGCAGGTTGAACGGATTTAAGCCGATCGGTCGATGTCGGTCTTCAGTCGTGTGAGGGCTGAAGGTTGAGTGTCGATCGCGAAGGAGAAGGAGAGCGACATGGCGAAAGAAGTTTCGGCACAGATCAAGTTGCAAATTCCGGCTGGCAAGGCCAATCCGGCTCCTCCTGTCGGTCCCTCGTTGGGACAACATGGGGTCAATATTATGGAGTTTTGTAAGCAGTTCAATGCCAAGACCCAGAAGGACGGGGATAGTATTATCCCTGTCATCATTACGGTCTACAAGGACCGTACCTTTAGCTTTATCATGAAGACTCCCCCGGCGTCTGACCTCCTCAAGAAGGCCGCTGGGATCATCAAGGGATCTGGTGTGCCGCAGAAAGATAAAGTAGGGAAAATCACCAGGCAACAGCTGGACGAAATTGCTCGGAAGAAGATGGCCGATCTGAATGCAGCTGATGTGGAGGGGGCGACGAAAATCATCGAAGGTACTGCCCGTAGTATGGGTGTCGTTATTCAAGGCTAATGCCAAGATCGAAGGAGCGTCTGGTCATGGGAAAGAAAATGAATGCGGCGATCAAAAATCTTGAGCCGCGGGTCTACGGGTTGCGCGAGGCCGTTGAAACCGTGAAACGATCAGCCTATGCGAAGTTTGACGAATCAGTTGATCTTGCGCTGAGGCTGGGAATCGATCCGAAGCGCTCGGATCAGCTGGTTCGAGGGACGGCGTCGCTTCCTCACGGTACGGGGAAAAAGGTTCGCGTCTTGGTATTTGCCAAGGGTGAAAAGGAGCAGGAGGCGCGACAAGCCGGGGCTGACTATGTTGGGGCTGACGACTTGATGGAGAAAATCAAGGGCGGATGGATGGAGTTCGATTGCGCGATTTCCACACCCGATCTTATGGCCTCGGTCGGGAAGCTCGGTAAAGTACTCGGACCTCGCGGATTGATGCCGAACCCTAAGACCGGCACCGTGACCTTCGAAGTTGGGAAAGCGGTCGCTGATATTCGGAAAGGACGTGTAGAGTTCAAGGTTGAGAAGGCCGGTATCGTGCATGTGCTGGTCGGAAAAGTGTCCTTCGATCCTGCGAAGCTATACGACAATGCCTCGGCCATCATTGAATCCGTCATCAAGGCAAAGCCTGCCTCCTGTAAGGGGCGTTATCTCAAGAGTGCCACGATTGCGAGCACGATGGGGCCTGGTGTGATATTGGATACCGTTGCGCTAACCAAACAGTGGAGTTGAGACACGCGTTCAACGTGAATCGTTCCTCGCGATTCACTGGACGGATGATATTGAGCGGATAACGAATAGCGACCAGAGAGGGAGCGATGAAGAAGGAAGAGAAAGTTACGGCAGTGGCGGAGTTGACCGAAAAATTCGGTCGCGCCCGGCTGGCTATCCTGACGGAATGCGTCGGACTTCCGGTCAACCAGGTCACCGAGTTGCGCAAGCAGCTCCGCGGGACAAAGGCAGAATATCGAATCGTGAAGAATACGCTCGCGGCGCGTGCCGCCGAGGGGACGGTCTTGGCCGGACTCACGGTTCATCTCAAGGGACCGACCGGAGTCGTCATCGGGTACGACGATCCGGTATTGCCGACCAAGGTGTTGAGGGACTTCATCAGTGCTGAAAAGCGGGACCAGAAGATTCGCATCACGGCCGGGGTGCTGGAAGGCAAGATTCTCCAGCCAGCTGAACTGGCAGCCGTTGCGAAACTGCCGAAGAAGGAAGTGCTGATTGCGATGTTGCTGTCGGCCATGCAGGGGCCGATTCGTGGGGTCGTCTATACGTTGAGTGCAGTCTTGTCAAAGTTTGTACGAGTCATTGCAGCCATTCAGGATAAACGGAAAGGAGAAGGGGACATGCCAGCTACAGAGGGAAAGTTATCACAAGAGGAATTGATTAAGGCAATCGAAGGAATGAGCGTGCTCGACCTGGCCGAGTTGGTGAAAGGGTTAGAGACGCGGTTTGGTGTGACAGCGGCGGCTCCGGTTGCCATGGCAGCGGCGCCAGCTGCAGGTGGTGGGGCGGCGGCTCCTGCTGAAGAGCAGACGGCCTTCGATGTCATTCTCGCGTCGGTGCCGGCAGACAAGAAGATCCAAATCATCAAGGTGGTTCGCGAGTTGACGAGTCTCGGCTTAAAGGAAGCCAAGGATCTTGTGGAGGGCGCACCGAAGCCAGTCAAGACTGGGGTGGCTAAGGAAGAAGCTGACACGATGAAGAAGAAGCTCGAAGAAAGCGGTGCGAAGGTCGAAGTCAAGTAAGGAACCGAGTTCGTCATAGTTGCGGCTGTTCTGGTGTTCGCCGAAGGCGGAGGGCTCTCGATGTTACGGGAATCTGTCGTCAGTGGTGACTGCTGTTCACCGCCAACCAGCGTGGAGGAGTAGGCATGTCCGAAACGACTCTGCAGGAGTTCGTCGAGCGGAAAGATTTTTCTCGCATTCGAACCAATATCGATATTCCAGATCTGATTGAAATACAGAAGCGCTCCTACGAAGAGTTTTTGCAGTTTGAGGTCGAATCGGAGCGCCGGAAGGATCATGGATTGCAGGCGGCCTTGGCCAGCGTGTTTCCGATTCCAGATTATAACAACACGGCCGTGCTCGAATTTTCGAGTTATACCTTAGGGACGCCAAAGTACGATGAGCGAGAATGTCTTGAGCAGGGTATGACCTACGCGGTTCCGTTGAAGCTGCGTGTCCGTCTGGTGGTGTTAGATAAAGAAGATAAGGGTCCGCGCAAGAAAGTGCTCGATGTGCGCGAGCAAGAAGTCTATGTCGGGGAATTGCCGCTCATGACCGAGCGCGGGACATTTATCGTCAACGGGACCGAGCGCGTCGTCGTCAGTCAGCTGCACCGGTCTCCGGGCGCGTCGTTTACGCATGATAAGGGCAGGACTCATGCGAGCGGCAAGGTGTTGTATTCGGCCCGCATTATTCCATATCGGGGCTCATGGCTCGATTTCGAGTTCGATGCCAGGGATATTCTTTATGTGCGAATCGATCGTCGTCGGAAAATGCCGACTACTATTCTGTTGAAGGCCTTCGGTTTTTCGAGCGACGACTTGCTGAAGATGTACTACCCTGTCGAAGAAATTCGCGTGTCCCAGGGGAAGATGTTCCGCAAGCTGGATCCAGAAATCCACCATGGACTTCGCTGTTCCGCTGAAGTGACGGATAAGAGTGGTAAAGAGATCTTGGTGCGAGAGGGGGCCAGGCTGACGAAGGGGATGATTGCCAAGCTGAAGGCTGCTGGAGTGAAGGAAATTCCCTTGTTGCCTGCGGAGTTGGTGGGGCGTGCCACCCTTACGGAATTGGTCGACTCGAAGAAGAACGTGTTGGCGGAGAAAAATCAGCGATTGACTGCCGAGATCGTGGAGCAGATCACCGAAAGCGATGTGGAGGAATTCAAGGTCATTTATCTGGATATGGCAACCGCTACGCCGGTCATTCTTGATACCTTGTTGATGGAGAAGATCGGGTCAAAAGAAGAAGCGATGGTCGAAATATATCGTCGCCTCCGTCCCGGTGAGACACCATCGGTGGATACAGCCAGAGCCTTATTCGACAATCTATTTCTGAATTCCAAACGCTATGATTTGTCTCCGGTCGGTCGGCTCAAGCTCAATAAGAAACTCGGTTTGGACTTACCGCTTGAGCAGCGTACCTTGACCGCACAGGACATGGTGGAAGTCGTCCGCTATATCGTCAATCTGAAGATGGGCAAAGGGGAAATCGACGATATTGATCACTTAGGAAATCGCCGGGTGCGATCCGTCGGTGAACTCTTAGAAAATCAATTCCGACTGGGCTTGGTGCGGATGGAGCGGAGCATCAAAGAGCGCATGAATCTTCTCGATATGGAAACAGTGCTACCGCACGACTTGATCAATGCTAAGCCGGTTGTCGCGGCCGTCAAGGAGTTTTTCAGCAGCAGCCAGTTGTCTCAATTTATGGATCAGACGAACCCCTTGGCTGAAATCACACATAAACGGCGTCTGTCCGCTCTTGGCCCAGGAGGACTCACGAGGGAGCGGGCTGGGTTCGAAGTTCGAGACGTGCATCCGTCTCACTATAGCCGTATTTGCCCGATTGAGACACCGGAAGGTCCTAATATCGGCTTAATTACATCTCTGGCCACCTATGCACGGATCAACCAGTTCGGATTCATTGAGGCGCCATATCGGAAGGTCGTCAAGGGACGTGTAACTGATGAGATTGAGTTTCTCTCGGCGATCGAGGGCGATAAATACATCATCGCCCAAGCCAACTCGAAATTGGATGGGTCGTCCAAGCTGGTATCAGAAACCGTCTCGTGTCGTCACGGTGGAGACTTTGTTCTGGCCGCCCCGGATAAGATTGAGTACATGGATGTGTCGCCAAAGCAAGTGGTGAGCGTGGCGACCGCGCTTGTGCCGTTCTTGGAGCATGACGACGCCAATCGCGCGCTGATGGGTTCCAATATGCAGCGCCAGGCGGTTCCGTTGGTCACATCGGAGGCTCCTCTGGTGGGGACCGGGATGGAAGCGGTGGTCGCGCGAGATTCTGGGTATGTAATTCAGGCTCGTCGGGCCGGGGTCGTGGAGAGCGTCGATGCTACCCGCATCGTCGTGCGGGCCGATTCGAAGGATGGGAAGAAGGGGAAGGATTCCGGGCTGGACGTCTATGACTTGATCAAGTTTCAGCGATCGAACCAAAACACCTGTATTACTCAGACACCAGTGGTTCGGCTTGGCCAGCCGGTTATGAAAGGGCAAGTGCTTGGAGATGGACCAGCCATTGATCATGGCGAACTCGCGTTGGGTAAGAATGTCCTTGTGGCGTTTATGCCTTGGGGTGGGTACAACTTCGAGGACGCCATATTGCTCAGTGAAAAACTGGTTCGCGAAGACGCCTTCACGTCGATCCATATCGAAGAGTTTGAGGTGGAAGCGCGGGATACCAAGCTGGGGAAGGAAGATGTCACGCGAGACATTCCCAATGTCGGAGAAGAGGCGCTGAGAAATTTGGACGAGAGCGGGATTATCCGGATCGGTGCCGAAGTAAAGCCTGGCGATATTTTGGTCGGAAAGGTGACGCCTAAAGGGGAAACCCAGCTGACCCCGGAAGAAAAACTGCTCCGTGCGATCTTCGGTGAGAAGGCCGGCGATGTGAAGGATACATCGTTGACCGTGCCTCCTGGAGTGGAAGGTATCGTAGTCGACGTCAAGATTTTTTCTCGCAAAGGACTCGACAAAGATGAGCGTTCAAAGAGCATCGAGACTGACGATCAGATAAAGCTTCAGCGTGATCACCATGAAGAGCTACGGATCATTGATGAGGAAAAAACGAAAAAGATTCGCAAGCTCTTGCTGGGGAAGGTCGTTGGACGTGATCTGATGGACCCTGAGAGTGGCGACGTTATCTTGAAGAAGAAGGGTAAGATGACGGCGGAGATTCTTAAGCGATTGCCAGACGACACGGTGCGTCACATCCTCCTGAGTGACCCTGATGAGCAAAAAGAGCTGGAAGATGTTGAGCGACGGGCGAAAGAGCAGATTGAAATTCTCCAGACGTTGTACGATGAAAAGGTGGGGCGCTTAAAACGAGGTGATGAACTGCCTCCTGGTGTCATCAAGCTTGTTAAGGTCTACGTCGCCATGAAACGCAAGATTCAGGTCGGAGACAAAATGGCCGGCCGACACGGCAATAAGGGTGTCGTATCTCGAGTGCTACCAGAAGAAGATATGCCCTATCTTCCAGATGGGACCCCGGTGGAAATCGTATTGAATCCTCTGGGTGTGCCGTCCCGTATGAACGTCGGGCAAATTCTTGAGACTCACCTTGGATGGGCAGCTAAGGCCTTGGGCATCAAGGTGGCCAGTCCGGTCTTCGATGGCGCGTCCGAGAAGGAAATTAAGGACCTGCTAAAAAAAGCCAAACTGCCGGTGAGCGGCCAGTCGCAGCTCACCGACGGCAAGACGGGCGAGCCATTCAGTAGCCCTGTGACGATCGGCTATATGTACGTGCTGAAGCTCCACCATCTGGTGGACGACAAGATTCACGCACGGTCGATCGGCCCCTATTCTCTCGTGACTCAGCAGCCTCTGGGCGGCAAGGCTCAATTCGGGGGCCAGCGGCTGGGAGAGATGGAAGTCTGGGCGCTACAGGCATATGGGGCGGCATCGACGCTTCAAGAATTCCTGACCGTCAAGTCAGACGATGTGCCGGGTCGCTCTCGCATGTATGAAGCGATTGTCAAAGGTGAACCGTTCCTCGAGCCCGGGTTGCCTGAGTCGTTCAATGTGTTGGTGAAGGAACTGCAGAGCTTGGGACTCGATATTGAGCTGGTTAAGACGCAAGACTAACCGCTTGTGTGCCGGCTGAAGACCGGTATCAGAGGAGGTCACTACCTTGGAAGGCGTATATACACTGTTTGAAAAGCAACGGGATTCGGTGTCGTTTGATGCGATGCGGATTCGCATCGCATCGCCCGAGAAGATCCGATCTTGGTCGTATGGTGAAGTCAAGAAACCGGAAACGATCAACTATCGATCATTCAAGCCTGAAAAAGACGGGCTGTTTTGTGCCAAGATCTTCGGTCCTACCAAGGATTGGGAGTGCAATTGCGGGAAATACAAACGCATGAAGCACCGAGGGATCGTGTGTGACAAATGCGGCGTCGAGGTGATTCAGTCGAAGGTTCGACGTGAACGGATGGGCCATATCGAATTGGCTGCGCCTGTCGCCCATATTTGGTTTCTGAAGGGTGTTCCGAGTCGGATTGGAACCCTGCTTGATATGAGCCTCAAGCAGCTCGAGAAAATTCTCTATTTTGAGAGTTATGTCTGTGTGGACCCAGGTTCAACCGACTTAGGCGAAAAAGAGTTGGTGCCGGAAGATAAGCTGCGGACCCTTGTGTCTGAGTTCGGGTCGAGCGGGTTTAAAGTTGGAATCGGTGCAGAGGCTATCCGTGACTTATTGAGGAAGATCGATATTAATTCGCTGTGGGATGAATTGCAGGTGAAGTCAAAAGCGTCGACATCGGCAGCCATGAAGAAGAAGTATGCCAAGCGCTTAAAGGTCCTGGAGGCGTTTCGTAAGTCTGGGAATAAGCCGGAATGGATGATCATGGATGTCATTCCGGTCCTGCCGCCAGAGTTGCGTCCCCTGGTTCCGCTTGATGGAGGCCGATTTGCCACATCTGATCTGAACGATCTCTACCGTCGTGTGATCAATCGAAATAATCGGTTGAAACGATTGATGGAGTTGAAGGCGCCAGGCGTCATCATTAGGAACGAGATGCGGATGCTGCAGGAAGCTGTGGATGCGCTCTTCGATAATGGTCGCCGAGGGCGCGCGATTCGTGGTCCAAACAAGCGTCCGCTGAAATCGTTGAGCGACATGCTGAAGGGAAAGCAAGGACGATTCCGGCAGAATCTACTCGGGAAGCGTGTGGATTACTCTGGTCGTACCGTCATCGTTGTCGGTCCTGAACTGCGTCTCCACCAATGTGGTTTGCCGAAGAAGATGGCACTTGAGTTGTTCAAGCCGTTCATCTTCCACAAGTTGGAAGCACGAGGTGCGGCTACTACTATCAAGAGTGCCAAGCGGTTAGTTGAAAAAGAACGGCCAGAGGTTTGGGACGTATTGGACGAAGTGATTCGCGAGCACCCTGTACTGCTGAATCGTGCCCCGACGCTCCATCGGTTGGGCATCCAGGCCTTCGATCCTGTGTTAGTTGAGGGTAAGGCGATCCGATTGCATCCGCTCGTCTGTGCCGCGTTCAATGCGGACTTCGATGGAGATCAGATGGCGGTGCACGTCCCGCTATCCGTTGAAGCGCAGGTTGAAGCACGGGTTCTCATGATGTCCATCAACAACATTCTTTCTCCGGCCAATGGTAAGCCGATTGCGGTGCCGTCGCAGGATATGGTGTTGGGCTGCTATTGGTTGACGAAAGAGCGGGTGGGCGCAAAGGGCGAGGGGAAGGTGTTTGGGTCCCCTGAAGAAGTTCGGATTGCCTTTGATGCGAGAGAAATGGAAGAGCATGCGCGGATTAAGGTGCGTCTTGAGGGTTCACTGGTGCAGACAACTGTTGGCCGTGTCTTGCTGTCAGAAATCCTTCCGCAAGGTTTACCGTTCGCCAATGCGAACAAGCTCATGACCAAAAAGGAGATGACGAAACTCATTGATTCGGTCTATCGACAGAATGGTCATCGAGACACCGTCGAGTTTCTGGATAAGATCAAAGATCTTGGCTTTACCTATGCGACGAGAGCCGGTTTGTCGATCTGCGTCGACAATATGCACATTCCGAGTAAGAAGGAAGAACTTATTGGGAAGGCGCAGCGCGAAGTGATCGAGATCGAGAAGCAGTATTCAGAGGGGTTGATCACGAACGGCGAACGGTACAACAAGGTGATCGATATTTGGGCACACGTCACTGAGCAGGTTGCCAACGAGATGATGAAGGAACTCGGCGCCGGCGGTGATCCGGCCAAAGCCGAATCGTTCAACCCAATCTTCATGATGGCGGATTCTGGTGCTCGTGGTAGTTCGCAACAGATTCGGCAGTTGGGTGGTATGCGTGGATTGATGGCCAAGCCATCCGGTGAGATCATTGAAACGCCGATCACCGCTAACTTCCGTGAAGGGTTGACGGTGTTGCAGTACTTCATCTCCACTCACGGTGCTCGTAAGGGGCTTGCCGATACGGCGTTGAAGACCGCCAATTCAGGGTATCTCACTCGGAGATTGGTCGATATTGCTCAAGACGTCATTATTAATGAGCTTGATTGTGGTACGCGAGACGGCATTACTGTCAGTCCGTTGATCGAAGGTGGTGAAATTATCCAGCCGTTGGAGGAGCGCGTTCTCGGTCGTTTGGCGGCAGAGGATATTCGTGACCCCGTCACCGGGGAAATTATTGTGTCTTGGAATGAAGAAATCAATGAAGAGCTAACGAAGCTGATCGTTGAGGCGGGAGTTGACCGTGTGAAGATTCGGTCCGTGCTGACCTGTCAATCTCCCCGTGGTGTCTGTCGTGCCTGTTACGGTCGAGATCTGGCGCGAGGGCGTCTGGTGGAAAAGGGAGAGCCGGTCGGTGTCATCGCGGCGCAATCAATCGGCGAACCGGGCACGCAGTTGACGATGCGGACCTTTCACATCGGCGGCACGGCCAGTAAGGTCGTCGAGCAGACCGTGCTTGAGGCGAAACATGCCGGGCGCATTAAGTTCATGAGCTTCGATGCCAAAAAGAATGCCGACATTCACAATGGTGGTATTGCAGTACGAAATAAAGATGGTGAATGGGTCGTGATGAATCGTAATACGAAGATTGCGATTGTCGATGATAGTGGACGAGAGCGTGAAAAGTACCCCGTGGTGTATGGGGCTAAGATCAAGATTAAAGATGGCGATCCAGTTGTCGCTGGCCAGAAATTGGTCGAGTGGGATCCGTACTCTCTGACTATTCTGACGGAAGTGGGTGGGAGAGTGGCGTACGGTGATATTGTCGAAGGTGTCACGATGAAGGACGAGTTCGATGAAGTAACCGGCTTGTCTCGTAAGGTGATCATTGAACATGCCGGCCAGACACTTCGTCCCCGCGTGTCGATTAAAGACGACAGTGGTAAAACGGCCAAAGCAACAGGCGGATCCAGCGCGGTGGCTAGGTACTTATTACCGGTCGGAGCCCATATCTTTGTCGAAAAAGGGGCCACTGTGCATCCCGGTGATGTCTTGGCAAAGATTCCCCGTGAGACGACGAAGACGAAGGACATTACGGGAGGTCTTCCGCGCGTGGTGGAGCTGTTCGAGGCGAGGAAGCCAAAAGAGCAGGCGGTCATCACTGAGATCGATGGAGAGGTCTCCTACGGTGGGTTCGTCAAAGGCCAGCGCAAGGTTCTCGTCGACAATAAGATGGGTGATGTGAAGGAATATTTTATTCCTAAGGGCAAGCACGTCAACGTTCACGAAGGTGACTGGGTTCGGGCTGGAGAGCCGTTGATGGACGGCTCGGCGAATCCTCATGACATTCTTGACGTGTTGGGTCCGAATGAATTGCAGAAGTACCTCGTGGATGAGGTGCAGGACGTATATCGATTGCAAGGCGTTTCGATTAACGACAAACATATCGAGATCATCGTGCGGCAAATGCTGCGTAAGGTGCGGGTTGAAGATCCGGGAGATACCCATTTTTTACCGGCCAGTCAAGTCAGCAAGAGTCTCTTCGAAAAAGAAAATGAACGAGTGCTCGCCAATGGCGGCACGCCTGCTCTGGGCAAGCCTGTCTTGCTTGG
>CAKKRK010000231.1 GCA_919902665.1 Nitrospiraceae bacterium | reverse complement strand
GGTGGGGCCGTTAGCTCAGTTGGTAGAGCAGCTGACTCTTAATCAGCGGGCCGTAGGTTCGACCCCTACACGGCCCACCAAATTCAACAACTTGCCGCTTCTGCCGCCGTACCAACCAAGCCGACTGTGATAATTTGTGATGTCGGCTTGATTCGGTCAAGGATTTCGACCCCATCCCGTAAGCTTTCGGGATAGTGATGGGCATAGCGCTGGGTCATCATCGGCGACTTATGCCCCAAGAGCCGCTGTACCTTGTATAGCTCGACTCCTGCCTGAACCAGCCTTGTCGCGAAGGTGTGCCGCAGATCGTGGAAATGAAAATCTTCGATCCCGGATTTCTTCAGCGCTAGCCGAAACGAGCGGCGGAGATGTCCGCTTTCAATCGGCGTCTCGGTTTTGCTCTTGAACACGAGATCGTAAGGACTCTCTGTGTTCAACTTAACCAAGTTGCCAGTGGGCTGTTTGATTAGGTGCGCCTCTTCCTTCTTGGCCCTAATTAGGCTGAGCATGGTTTGATTCAAGGGTATCGTGCGCCGCTCACCGTTCTTGGAGTGAAACAGCATCACGGTCCGCCTTGTTAGATCTACCCCTCGCCAGGACAACGAGAGAATCTCACCCATCCTCATGCCAGTTCCTAAGGCGAACTGCACAATGTCACGAAGCCAGGGCCTACAGGCTGCAAGCAATCGGTGCTCTTCTTCCACCGTGAGCCATCGATCCCGCCCGTTATTTTCCCGCTCCATTGACACTGAGAGCACCGGATTACGCTGGCACCATTCCCACTCTCGCACGGCTAGATTGAATGCTTTCTTGAGTGTGGCAAGATGCCGGTTCACCGAGGCTGGAGCCAGGTCATCCGCGAAGAGCTGATTCTTGTATTCGGCAATCAGCCGTGGCGTGATGTCGGTCAATGGCGTCGTGTCACCAAAGAACCCCCGCAACCGCTTGGTATAGCCGACGTAGGAGCGTTGGCTGGCTTTCTTGATCACATGTTCCCTCAAAAACCGATCCATAAGCTCCCCAAACGTCCGGTTACGCTCTTCCAGCGTGATCCGGTAACCGCCGTCCCGTAGTTGCCGCCTCGTATCCCCTAGGATTAATTCAGCGGCTCGCCGGTCGGTCTGTCCGGTCGAAGCCCGGACTTGCTGCCCCTGATAACTAAAATTCATCCACCAGACTTTTCCTCGTCTATACAACCCCATCCGCTGCCTCCTTCCCGATAGGGCTTGATCTGAGTCTGGTTTCCCCGTGGCGGGCATTATAGGCGGCCCGTTTGGCACGGGCAATCACTCGGTCGATGTCAAAGGCTTTGGGCTGCACTCGTGGAGATTCAGCCGCTTTCGGTCGCTCTCGAAAACCTTCTACCCACTGGTCAATTTCCTCCTTCTGAAAGCGCACAAGGCCATGAATTTTGATGCAGGGAATACGCCCCTGTGATGCCCACGCATACAGGGTTGCCGGTTTGATCTGGAGACTCAGCGCAACTTCTTTGATAGTCAGAAACATCTAACACCAAGACTTCTGTACGATTTAAACGACGAAAGGTCCAGGCCGTGCCTTATATCGTTTCGGTCGTACTATTGGCATACCATCGAGTCGCGGGCCTTCCGCCCGTTATTTCTTCTTCTTGTCTTGCTAGTCCCGCACTAATCAGTAAATCCAAGCCTCGCTCGATATCTTGGCCCGCTTTGTTGTTCCCGAAGAGTCTATTAATTGCGGTTCGGGTCATGCCTTCTGGATGTTGTCGCAAGGTAGCTAGAATTCGATCGGCCACTTGATCGCCAAGAGTACTGCGAAAGATGTAGCGGCATGAATTAAGACCGTATCTCCACACTTCAGCCCCTGCCTTGAGATGCTCCACCCGAATGTGAGTTGATTGGTCTAGGAGCGCATACAGACAACTCAGCCGGATAACCAATGGGTCCGCACGGGAGGTCACATTGCCAAGTAAACCAGGGTGTCCAGTGGACAGTTTTGGATAGAGTTTGTGCCAGAGCTCCCTCGCTTCCTCATCCAGGCTGATCTGTCCTGTTAATCGTCCGAATTGAATGGCCGCCTTCAATCGATATACTAACGGCTCCAAGTCCTCTTCGCGGAGGTGGCCACCTTCTGGTAAGCACTTGGACCGACGAACACAGATCCACAAGAAACGATTCGCAAATCCGTTCGCTGTTTCGGTGTCGTCCAGGTATCTGCGTAGCTCATCTTGAGTGATGTGGCCGATGATGGAAATATGGGCTCCGGTGGCCGTCACAGGATTGTTTTTCGTCAGCACCCGGAGGTCTCCATGATCCCAGGCTTGGCGGACCACAGCTGAGAGGGTGTTGCCGTCGCGCTGTAAAATTCTTAGGACTAAGGCTAATTCGCTTTCAAGAATTAGAAGGCGTTTGTCTTCGACACCGGGATCAACACGAACAGACTGATAGCCAACAACTATCCTGCTCCCCTTGAAATTGAGACCACCTCTACGACATGGTCCTGAGTGG
>CAKKRK010000230.1 GCA_919902665.1 Nitrospiraceae bacterium | reverse complement strand
CGAAGAGGACATTTCTACTTTGTCCAAACCGGACATTATCATTTTGGGATTACAGACAATTTAGGGAGAAACGGAAGCGGGGTCAGTTTTGGATTTTGTACTTCCTGGACCGTAGGGTCTCGTCTCATGGCTCGCCCACTCCGCTATGTCGTGTTGAATCCGGTTCGAGCTGGAATGGTGGCAGAAGCAGGAGGGTGGGGATGGAGTAGTGATCGAGCGACTGCGGGTATCCAAGACGCGCCAGGCTGGTTAGACGTTGCTGCCGCGCTCTCCCTGTTCGATCGCAACATGGCGACCGCTCGGACCGTCTCCCGACGCTTCGTGGCCGAGGGGATCCACCAGCCGTGCGTCACGGGCAGTCACCATCCAGATATGACTCAATGGTCCCCCCCACCGCTAGTTTTTCTGCAGCCTACGAGACCATCGTCCTTTCGAGCCAATTATAATTCTGCACTGATGGCATGATGAACTGCTCGCGGTACCAGTTCACCGTGCGTTCAAGGCCGGTTGTGAAATTGTATGAGGGCTTCCAATTCAGACGCTGTTCAGCCTTTTCGCAGGAGAGCTGCATGTTCGGGATTTCCACGGTGCTCTTCTCATTCACCACCACCTCCGCCGGCACGTCGAGCAGGTGGCAAATCCGTTTCACAATATCGATCACTTCAATGTGCTCTCCGTACGAGAAGTTGAACGCTTCTCCATAGAGAGAGTCATCTTCCGAAAGCCGCTGGGCCAACAGTAACTGCGCCTCTACGGCATCCTCGATGTACAGAAAATCACGGGTGAACCTGCCGTTGGACCGGAGCGTTGGAACCTCGCCCTGCAAGATGCTCTGCACTACTCCAGGAATCAAACGGGTTAAGTTGAAATCGTAGCCGCCAAAGAAATTCCCGCAGCGGGTGACGGCCACCGGGCATTTGAACACCTTCCCATAGCATTGGGCGGCATGATCTTGTGCGGCCTTTGCGGCTTCGTATGGGTGTAACGGCTGGAGCGCAAACTCCTCCCGGTACGGGATCGGCTGGCGGCCGTACACCTTGTCGGTTGAACTGATGACGGAAATGCAGTTTGGGTGATTCGTTCTGAGAAAGTCGAGAATTTGCCACGTACTGATTGCCGAGGAGCGGAAGCATTCCAACGGTTCATCGAGTACCCGATGAACATCCGCACCGTACGCCGCATGAAAAAATACTTCAATCGGATGCTCAGCGAATATCCGTTCAATCAGGGCTTGGTCGGTGATATCACCCCAGTACACGTGTGTGGAGTCATTGAACGATTCTAGAAAGAACTGGGAGTTCGGCTTGTCTGAACGGACTAGGGTGACGACATCTGCGCCGTTCTGGAGGAGTTTACGAACCAACCAGCCTCCAAAGAAACCGGTCGCACCGGCTACAAATACTGTTTTTCCGAACCAGAATGATGATGGGTTGTTCATTTTTTGAGCCTTAATATAATCGCTAATATGAATACTCCGTGCCGAAACCAGCTAGATCCTCTGCACGGTTGGTTGTAACTGTGTTAATGCTCCACGCTGTAGGCTAGTTTTGAAGCCTCGACGATAGTGAAAAACATGCATGACCTGCACCACATGTGTCTGGACGGAATAGATGAAATAAATTAGTCCGTTATAGGATTTTGGCAGTGCTGTGTTCTTGAAGCAGTGAAGGATTTTGTGAATGTTTGATGTGGTTACTCTCATCGATAATCAGGAATATTTGAAGAGTGCCATATAGTTGTGCACCTTGAATCAGACCGCATGGTTCTACATGCAGCGACTGTATGGCTTTGAGGGGCAGTGAGTGGTGTTCGGTCATAGCAAGTCTATTTGGAATGGTCACTGCATTGATATTGCTGCGAGACGATCAGGGAGCGTCAATGCGGCAGCGGCCGACTTACTCCTGGGCGCCATCACCTCATTCGATCAGCGGTTGGCCTCAGTATGTCATTATGGTGTCCAGTGTCACTGGTAGTGGGAGGCCGGTATGATGAGCGTACTTGCGCGATGGCAGAGTGTCCCGCTCTATGCGCGTATTGGGATTGCCTTGGTCCTCGGCGTCATGGTGGGGCTCCTGCTGGGAAGCCAAGCGGCTGTTCTGGCGGTGCCTGGGAAGCTTGTGTTACGACTCCTCGGGGCTCTCGCGCCCGCGCTGATCCTCGCGGCGATTGTGCACACGTTCATGACGACGCAGCTCGGTGGGCCACTTGCGGCGCGGCTGCCACGGCTGCTGTTGCTGAATACGTTAGTCGCGATTACGGTTGGCCTGACGGTCGCAAACGTGATTCAGCCAGGACAAGGGGCGGGACTGACGCCACCAGCTCCGCACGACGAAACGGCAAAATCCCCCAATCCGCTCGCTCTCTTTCTTGAGAATGTGCCTAAGAGTCTGCTGGGGCCACTCGGTGACGATGGAAAGGTGATCGGAGTCATCTTCATCGCCGTGGCGTTTGGGATGGCTCTCCGCAAGGAGCGCGAGCGGCCGATTGGAACAGTCGGACATCTTGTCGAACTCTTTCTGGAGTCGCTGATCAAGATCTTACATTGGATTATCGCGGTCGTGCCGTTGGCGGTCTTTGGTATTGTCGCGAGTATCGTGGGGGCAGAAGGCTTCGCTCCGTTCAAGGCGCTTGGAGTGTTCGTGCTCAGCGTGCTGCTCGCACTCGCGATCCAGACGGGGTATTACCTCCTCCGTATCCGATTCGGTTCATGGGTGCGCCCGGCGGATCTCATTCGTGGGGGACGCGATGCTCTGGTCATGGCTTTTTCCACGGCCAGCTCGACAGCGACGATGCCGGTGACTTATGCCGCACTCAAAGATCGTGTGGGGTTGCGAGAGCAATCCGCCAGTATGGGGGCGCTGGTCGGCGCAAATTTTAACAATGATGGCACTGCACTGTACGAGGCGATGGCGGCGCTCTTCATCGCGCAAATGATCGGGATGGACCTGAGCTTCCAGCAGCAACTGCTGGTCGTGCTGACGAGCATCGTTGCTTCGGTCGGCGCCGCCGGTATTCCGGAAGCTGGTCTGGTGACGATGACCATGGTCTTCACGGCCGTTGGGCTACCCGTGCAGTACATCCCAGTCTTACTGACTGTGGACTGGTTTCTCGATCGCTGTCGCACGGCGATCAACGTCATGGGGGATATGAACGTGAGTTGTCTGTTGGATGGGAAGCAGAAGGAGCGAATGTAATGTTGCGTTCAGGGAAGGAAGGTCTCGCCCCCGACGTTCGTCCCGAGCCTGCCGCAAGGACGAACGTCATTCTGGGATGCACTATTAGGCTTTGGCTATCTTTTGTTTGTGTTCGTGGGTCAGGGCAGCCCGGAGCTTCTCCTCATGCTCCTTACTGAGTGACGTCTTGAGAATCGTTCCTTCGTGTTGTGAAATCCTGGCGAGCACCTTGTCTTCGTCAACGTTACGAATCAACAAGAAGATGGCTGAGGTGCCCTGTTTGATCGTGCTGCCCAATTCCTTGATGAAATTATCCGGAATCCCATAGTCGCTCAACAACCCAAACTCACTGGCTACGGTGGTCACGGCTCCGGCCCCCGCCCCGCCGGCGAGGCTGCCGATCAGGCCAGCCAGGGGGTTCATAAAGAGCAACCCCATCAGCCCTCCCCACAACACGCCGAGCGACACACCATGTGTGGTCGCACCGCCGAACACATCGACGCACTGCTTCAGATGGACTTTCCCATCCAAATCGCGGACGACGATGACCGCGTCTTCCAGGTCGAGGACATAGTCAGTTTCCATGGCCCGAAGTTCGTTCAGCACCTGATCGGCCGTGCTCAAATCCTTAAATGCGATACAAACCAGTTGGCTCATGCTTCAGCTCTCCTTCACGATATAGATGCCATAGAGTATTCACTATGGCAGATTCTCAATCTAGCCGTACAGGCACAGGTTAATAGGATGATCGCTCTGAGTGCAAGCAGGGCTTCCTGCCCCTTGTTTTTCCACGCGCTGTTCCCTTACTCTCGATCTTTTCCTGTTGAGTAGCCCTTATGTTGCAAGCTGTTGGACTTAGTTGCCGTCGAGGCGAGCGTCGACTGTTTTCGGATCTCAATGTCAAGGTTGAGCCGGGAACCCTGTTGGCTGTGGTGGGTGAGAACGGCAGCGGAAAAACCAGCCTGCTTCGGATTTTCTCCAGCCTGTTGCCCCCGGAGGAAGGTTCAGTTCTCTGGGATGGTCAGGATATCCATCAACTCAAGGAACTCTATGCGGGGCAACTGACGTATCTTGGGCACCTGAACGGGATCAAGGACGATCTGACTCCCCTGGAAAATCTGATGAGTGCCACGTCCCTGGCCGGGGAACCTTGTTCCCACAACGGAGCGAAGGAAGCCTTGGAGGCGATCGGACTGAAGCGCCCCATTCATCATTTGCCGTCCAAAGTGCTTTCACAAGGCCAGAAGCGCCGTGTCACTCTGGCGCGGCTCTGGCTTTCCACGCGCCCCCTGTGGCTGTTGGATGAACCGTTCACGTCTCTCGACGCGGCCTCGACGAATGTGGTGACGCAGCGACTGCTTGCGCATGTGCAACGTGGAGGACTAGCGGTCTTGGTCACGCACCAAGAGGTCGCACTTCCCGCAGAGCGGCTGCAACACCTGAGGCTGGCTGGATGAACCACTCCAGTATGTGGGAGGCCGTCAGTGGCATCGTCAAGCGGGATCTCTTGCTTGCGATGCGGCGTCGTTCAGATGCGGCGATGTCGGTGTTCTTTCTCGTCATCGTGGCCAGCCTCTTTCCCCTGGGCGTCGGTCCGGAGCCGGCGGTGTTGAGAACGATCGGCCCCGGCGTGCTGTGGGTCGCGGCCTTATTGGCCTGTTTATTGTCGCTTTCACGAGTATTTACAGCTGATTATGTGGACGGGGCCCTCGAACAGATGGTCTTGGTTCCCCAGCCATTGGCGGTCCTGGTGGCCGGAAAGGTTTTCGCGCATTGGCTGATCTCCGGGTTACCTGTGGTGCTGCTCTCGCCGCTCCTCGGCCTCCAATTCGGCTTGGATGGAGAACTCCTGGGAGTATTGGCGTTGTCGCTCTTGCTTGGGACGCCGACGTTGAGTATGATTGGTGCGATCGGCGCCGCGTTGGTTCTTGGCGTGCGGGGGAGTGGTCTACTGGTTGCCCTCCTGGTGCTTCCACTCTATGTTCCAGTGTTGATCTTTGGGGCCGGCGCCGTCACCGGTAGTATGGCTGGAGTCGGCGGCGAAGCAAATCTGTCGCTGCTTGGGGCCAGTCTGGTGCTCTCGCTCTTTCTGGCGCCATGGGCCACGGCAGCGGCGATACGTATTGCGTTGGAATAGAAGGATCTCATCACCGTGAATTGGTCGAAGTATTCGGCACCACAAGCCTTTTATCCCCTAGCAGGTCAACTGATCCCCTGGTTTGCGATTGTGGCAGTGGCGCTGATGGGGGTCGGGCTCTATATGGGGTTCTTCGTTGCGCCGACCGATTTTCAGCAGGGGGAATCGTACCGGATCATCTTTGTTCACGTTCCCGCAGCCTGGATGTCCATGTTTCTCTATGTGGTCATGGCTATCTGGGCCGGTGTCGGAATGGGACTCAATGCCCGATTGTCTTTTATGATGGCGCAGGCGATTGCTCCTACTGGAGCCATGTTTACGTTCTTGGCGTTGCTGACCGGAGCGATGTGGGGGAAACCGACATGGGGTGCCTGGTGGGTGTGGGATGCCAGACTGACCTCGGAGCTTATCCTCTTATTCCAGTATGCGGGGGTCATGCTCTTGCGGACGTCGATCGATGACATGCGTCGCGCCGACCGGTCAAGTGCGGTCTTTGCGTTGGTCGGAGTCGTCAATGTGCCGATCATCTATTTTTCGGTACAATGGTGGAACACCTTGCATCAAGGCGCCTCAGTCAGCATGTCGACTGGGTCGAAAATGGCGGCGACCATGTTGATGGCGATGCTCATCATGACGGTCGCGTTCTGGCTCTATAGCATTGCCGTGGTTCTCGCCCGCGTGCGATGCATCGTGGTTGAGCGGGACTCGCTACCGGTCTGGGATGAGAAACCGGCGGTGAGTCAGGAAGTGGCGGAGGTTCGCTGATGCAGTGGGGGAGCGCGTCGGAATTTTTTGCGATGGGCGGGTACGGGCTGTATGTGTGGACCTCGTTTATCGCCACGGCGCTCTGTATGGGGTGGGAAGTGCTGGCTTTGTGGCGCCGACGGGCTGCGGCGCGCGCCGAACAGCGCGCCGGGTTGTTAGGAGACACCGATGAAACCACGGCATAAACGTTTTGCCTTTATTGGTCTGGGATTGCTTGTCTTGGGTGTGGCGACCGTGCTGATCTTAAACGCCTTCCAGAGCAATCTTGTGTTCTTTTTTACGCCCACTCAAGTTGCCGGTGGAGAAGCCCCGCAAGGGCGTAGCTTCCGGATCGGTGGGATGGTTGAAGACGGCAGCCTGGTTCGTGAGAATGATGGTCTGACCGTCCATTTCATCGTGACTGATACGGCGAAGCGCTTGCCGGTGACGTACAAAGGGATTCTTCCCGACCTATTCAAGGAAGGGAAGGGAGCCGTTGCGCAAGGGCAATTGGGTGTCGACGGTACGTTTGTCGCCAGCGAAGTCCTCGCAAAACACGATGAGAATTACATGCCCCCAGAAGTGGCGGAAGCGCTGGCGAAGGCCAAGGCCTCCGGTGCCCAGCAAAGCAAATCACTCGTTGTTCCTGATGGTAGAAAAGGGTCGCTATGATTCCAGAAATCGGTCATTTTGCCTTGATTCTCGCGCTCTGCGTCGCGCTGGTGCAGGGGATTCTCCCCATCTACGGTGCCGCCGTCGGGAACTCGGGCCTGATGGCTGTGGCGAAGCCGGCGGCGCGCACCCAATTCCTATTGGTCCTCACTGCGTTCGGCTGCCTGGCCTATGCCTTCGCAGACAAGGATTTTTCCGTGTTGTATGTCGCGGCGACTTCCAACTCGCAATTGCCCCTTCACTATCGTCTGGCTGCCATTTGGGGAGCGCATGAAGGATCCCTGCTTTTGTGGACCTTCATCCTGACCATCTGGATGTTTGCGGTCACGCTCTTCTCCTCCCATCTTCCGGAAGCCACGCGTTCCCGAATTCTTGGGGTCATGGGTTTGGTGAGCGTGGGGTTCCTCCTGTTTATGTTGAGCGTGTCCAATCCGTTCGAACGCCTGATTCCTGCGGCTCCCGACGGGCGTGATCTTAATCCGCTCTTGCAGGACCCCGGCATGGTGATCCATCCGCCGATGCTCTATATGGGCTATGTCGGTTTCTCGGTTGCCTTCGCGTTTGCCATTGCGGCGTTGTTGGGAGGGAACCTTGATGCAGCCTGGGCCCGTTGGTCTCGGCCATGGACGACGGTTGCCTGGTGTTTTTTGACGGTCGGTATTGCGATGGGAAGCGGCTGGGCCTACTACGAACTCGGATGGGGTGGGTGGTGGTTCTGGGATCCGGTTGAAAACGCCTCATTCATGCCGTGGTTAGCCGGAACCGCGTTGGTGCATTCATTGGCTGTGACCGATAAACGCGGCGGGTTCAAGGTGTGGACGGTCTTGCTCGCCATCATGGCCTTTTCATTGAGCCTCCTTGGGACGTTTCTCGTCCGTTCGGGTGTGTTGACCTCCGTGCATGCGTTTGCCACCGATCCGAAGCGAGGTCTCTTCATCCTGGTCTTTTTGGCGATCGTCATCGGTGGGTCGTTGGCCTTGTACGCGTGGCGCGCTCCAAAAGTCGGGTTGGGCGGCAGCTTCGCGATGTTGTCGAGAGAAGGCATGCTGTTAGCCAACAATGTGTTATTGGTGGCCGCGATGGGCTCGGTGCTGTTAGGCACACTCTACCCCTTGTTTTTAGACGCTTTGGATCTCGGGAAAATTTCTGTCGGACCTCCGTACTTCGATTCCGTCTTCGTGCCATTAATGGTTCCGGCCATATTTTTAATGGGAATCGGCCCGCTGGCTCAATGGAAGAAGGCTAGTGTGCCTGATTTGGCGAAGCGGTTGAAGTGGGCATTCGGGGTCAGTCTTGTATCTGCACTCACGTTACCGATAGTTCTGGGGAACTGGACACCCCTGCTGAGCCTCGGCCTGCTCTTGGCCATTTGGATTGTGACGACGTCCGCGGTTGGGCTGCGTGAACGGTTGGCTCATGTGAACGGGAATAGTCTCGTTGAACGTTTGGCTTCGGTACCCAGATCATACTGGGGGATGCTTGTGGCGCACTGTGGGATTGCGGTCTTTATCGTCGGGGTAACGATGGTGAAGGGGTTTGAAACTGAAAAAGACGTGCGGATGAATGTGGGCGAGACGGCGACTATCGGCGACTATATGTTCCGATTCGATGGGACTCAGGATGTGGTTGGGCCAAATTATACGGCAGCTCGTGGGACCTTTCATGTGAGTCGGGACGGTCGTGAAACCACGGTCTTGTATCCTGAAAAGCGACGCTATCCCGTTCAGAATCAAATCATGACCGAAGCCGCCATTGATCCGGGGTTGTTGCGCGACCTCTATGTATCATTGGGAGAGCCGATCGACGACGGGGCTTGGAGTGTGAGGCTCTATCATAAGCCGTTCATCGATTGGATCTGGGGTGGGTGTTTTATCATGGCGTTGGGTGGCGCACTGGCCATCAGTGATCGCCGGTATCGACTGGCATGGCGCAAGCAAGAGCCGGCTGTGCCTACACCCACGCGAGCAGCTAGGCGAAAAGTGGCATGAATCGGTTTCTTCTCCCGTTGTCTATTTTTGTCGTGGTCGTCGGTTTTCTGGGCATCGGACTCACACTCAATCCGCGCGAAATTCCATCTCCGTTGGTCGGGAAGGCGATACCGGATTTTTCCCAGCCGCAGCTCTATGATCGCGCGAAAGTGTTGTCTCCGGCAGACCTGAAAGGGAAGGTGTGGCTGCTTAATTTTTGGGCTTCGTGGTGCAACGGTTGTAAGACCGAGCATCCAGTGCTGATGGAGCTGGCCAAGTCCGGTGAGGTGCCGATCTATGGCATGGATTATAAGGATCAGCAGGACGAAGCCATGACCTGGCTCAGGCGATGGGGCAATCCCTACCCGATTGTTGGGGTGGATGAGGCCGGACGAGTCGGCATCAATTTTGGAGTCTACGGAGTTCCTGAAACCTACGTCATCGACAAGCAGGGCGTGATCCGTTATAAGCAGATCGGGCCGTTGACTCCTGACACAGTCGCCAAAAAAATTATCCCACTTGTGAAGCAGCTTGAATCCGAATGAACTGGGTGATGCTCATCATATTGTGTGTGTCCGGGCCGGCGTGGGCCGGGGAAGCCAGGCCATTGACCGATGATCCCGTCGCCGAGGCGCGACTCAAGCACCTCGCCGTCGAGCTGCGATGTCTGGTCTGTCAAAATCAAACCTTGGCCGACTCGAGCGCTCCACTGGCAGAAGACTTGCGCCGGGAAGTCCGAGAGATGATCGCCAAGAATATGAGCGACCAGGAGATCATTGAGTTTCTTGTGTCGCGATATGGTGACTTTGTGCTGTATCGACCGCCGTTAAAAGCCACGACCACGCTGCTGTGGGTGGGACCGTTTGCCTTAATGGCGATCGGGGCGACGGCGCTGGTCATTACGTTGCGGCGTCGGTCACGTACGATGGTCGAAGTGTCGGTGACGGATGAAGAACATCGACGAGTTGAACAACTCTTGGCAGAAGGAGAGAAGCGATCATGACCGTGACATTCTGGGCGATTGTGTCCGCCATGACCGTATCCGTCCTGGGATTAATTGTGCGCCCGTTGTTGAAGCGCCCAGCGCAACTGACTAATGAGCAGGAGAAAACGTTGCCGGTGTATCGACAGCAATTCGCTGAGCTGGAACAAGATCTCACCAACGGGCTGCTGACGGATGACCAGTATCAGACGGCTCGACATGAGCTGGAGCGCCGGGTGTTGGAGGAGACTGGTTCTACCGAAACATCATCGATGATGTCCGGAGGGCTCGTGAATATTCGGCTTGTCGCACTGTCGTTAGTGTTGGCCATTCCGGCAGCCAGTGGCGTGCTCTATTGGACATTGGGCAATCCAGCCGCGATGACGCACCCGACGGCGTCACCGATGTCGGCTCAGAGCGGTGCCGACAATGAGCGCCAAATGACCGAGGGGCTCAATGCGATGGTCGACAAGCTCAAGAAGAAGTTGGAGCAGAATCCCACTGATGCAACAGGCTGGACCATGCTGGCGCGCTCTTATATGGCCATGGAGCGGTATGCCGATGCCGTTCCGACTTTCGAGAAGGCTCTCAAGCTGAATCCGAACAATGCGGATATGCTTGCTGATTATGCCGATGCGCTTGCAGTTCACCAGGGGCGCAAGCTTGAAGGCAAACCAGAGACGTTGATCGACAAGGCTTTGAAGGTTGATCCCAATCACGTGAAGGCCCTGATGCTGGCAGGCACCGTGGCCTACAATCGTAAGGATTTCGTCCTTGCCGTCAAAGATTGGGAACGGGCGCGCGCGAACTTGCCTCCGGATTCCGAACCGGAATTTACCGAGCAAATCTCGGCCGCTATCGACGACGCGAAACGGCGGATGGGTGGTGCTCCAATGATGGCAGCGGCGAATGCTCCTGCGGCTTCATCGGCTATGCCGTCTGATCATCCTCCGGTCAAAAAGGCCGGTGCGTCGCGTGCGATCACGGGCAAGGTGGTGTTGGGGCCGAGCCTGGCTGGCAAAACACTTCCGGATACACTCTTTGTTTTTGCGAAGGATGTGGCCGGTCCACCAATGCCGGTGTCGATCGTGCGGGCATCGAAGAACGACTTACCCTTCACCTTCCGGCTTGATGACTCGACAAGTCCTATGCCATCTCGAAAGCTGTCGGACATCGATACCGTGGTCATCGTGGCCCGATTGTCGAAATCTGGACAAGCGATGCCTGGAAGTGGTGATCTGGAAGGTATGAGTCAGCCGATTAAGCCAGGGACGGAAAACCTTACTGTCATTATTGACCGAGAGCGCCCGTAGTGGTCGTATCATCCGTTAAATTTCTCGCTGAGTTGCACGGCGCTCGTTTGAATATTTTTCATGGGAAATATCTTGACAGTGTGGTGGACCTCAGCTATATTCCGACCGCATTCTTTTAAGGTGCTCTGAGTAACGTAAAGTAGAAAACTATAACCACATCATCATGATGTATTGTGTCCAGAAGTATTTTCTGAAGGACAGTCCATGCTGCCCATCATATACGGAAGGAGTATTACTGTGACCGTAAAGCATTTGGCGAAGTATGCCATGGTTGTCTGCGGCCTGTTGCTGGCCGCACCAGTGCATGCGCAGTACCCTAGTGTCCCGAAGGAAACGTTCGAGGCGCTGAACATTGATCGGTCCGCGAGTCCCAAGGAGTTTCATGAGGCCTTGACGAAGCGCTGGCTGGATCCAGGCAGAGGCGCGGGGAAAGGACAGTACGGCCAGTATTGGGAGCCGGTCGCAATGAGTAAGTACTTCGACCCGATGTCGTTCTATAAGCCACCGTCATCGGTCAAGGAAGTCGCGACGCGCGAGCAGTGCGTGAAATGCCACACCGATGAATCGCCTGGTTGGGTGGCGATGTGGAAGAGAAGCACGCATGCGAATCTGGACAAGATTCGCAAGCTGACCCCGAACGACGACACCTTCTATAAGAAAGCAAAGCTGGAAGAAGTCGAGACGAACCTGCGCTCGATTGGTAAGCTTGGTCCAAAAGAGAACTTGAAGGAAGTCAGCTGTATCGATTGCCACGTGGGCATCAATACCAAGAATAAGGCTGACCATCGCGTGGACCTCAAGATGACGACCTCTGATGTCTGCGGCACCTGCCATCTATTAGAATATGCCGAGCGCGAATCAGAACGCGACACGATTTTATGGCCGAAGAACCAGTGGCCAAGGGGCCGTCCGTCGCACGCGCTGGATTACAGGGCTAACGTTGAGACGGACATCTACGCCGGAATGGCGCAGCGCGAGATCGCTGACGGCTGCACCATGTGCCACACCAACCAGAATAAGTGCGACAACTGCCATACCAGGCACGAATTCTCGGTGGCCGACTCCCGCAAGCCTGAAGCCTGCGGTACCTGTCACAGCGGGGCCGATCACAACAACTATGAAGCCTACAACGCGTCGCAGCATGGGCTGGGCTACCAGGCTTCTAAGGCCAGATGGAATTTTAATGTACAGCTCAAGGATGCAGTTGTTAAGGGCGGACAGAAGTTCCCCACCTGCCAGAGCTGTCATATGGAGTACCAGGGCAAATTCAGCCACAACACGGTGC
>CAKKRK010000229.1 GCA_919902665.1 Nitrospiraceae bacterium | reverse complement strand
ACGTCTCCGTATACGATCGTCGTGTCTTCGTGCTCATGTTGTCCTCCGATTTCAGGATTCTCCCACGTATGGAGGTGTCTGTGAAATCGGGGGAAGGTCATGTTGATCCTAAGTGATCAATCCTAATATTCCCTGCTGGTCTGATCGAACCAAAATGAGAAGCCGATCGCCCGGATGTCGTTCAATGTAAGTAGTGAAAAGAGCAGCCCCATCTAGAGACCGCACCTCTTCAGTGGATGCAGGAGGCATGGCAAGTAACTCATTGCGATTGAGGAGCCGTAAGACCGCTAATCGACGCCGGAGTTCTCTTCTTACCTCCGCACTCATCTAAACCACCTATGAAGATAACAATTCGATTTTGCATATTGGAGTTCTACTCACGAGGAAGCAATTGGTCATTTGGTTCATAACTTCCTCCTCACCTCCTTCCAATCCTTCGCCACCTTCGCCTTCCGCGGCACCTCCCCTTTTGATGGTTCAGGCACCATGATCGCGTCGAGGCGACGTTGGATGAAAGACTCAACGAAGGCTTTCGATCGGCCAACGCCGACCTTCACCGTCCTCCAGCCAGCTGCATGGAACTCGTCTATCCTTACCCCTAAGGCGTTCGTATCAGCCGGCAGCGCCAAGATATAGCCAATTGGAAACTTGTGTCTCCTCAACCAATCCCTGACCTCTGCGCTCCGCTGAAATCCGTCTATCCCCACAGGGACATGCATCACATAAACGACCTTGTAATAAAACTGGGTGAGCTTCCCAAGCTCATACACGGCCTCGGCTATCGGTTTCCGTTCCGATTCAAACGCGATTCCGATGGGAGGGACTCGGCTTGGTAGTGGTTCCTCGATCAGGGACGACAGTTCGACCACAAGGATTGCCTGCCGCTTCTCCCACACCGCGAGATTGGCCTGACCTTCTGCCTGGTCGATTCGTAGGCTGTTGCCGACACGGACGTGGACTGGTGCGAGCCCTTGCGCCTTGGGAGTATAGGTGAAGAACGCCCTGCCATCACCACCGGTCAGCGCCGTGGCGACCACCTTCCCATCCACGACGAGTTCAAGTGGTTCCCCGCCCAATGCAGCAATGAGCATGAGCCGTTTCGAGATGAGTTTCGCCTCTACGGTAGCTGGCTGGCCCGGAGCAGTCAGCGCGTCTCTGACGAGAATCGCGG
Source organism: Nitrospiraceae bacterium (assembly GCA_919902665.1). Taxonomy (GTDB): domain Bacteria; phylum Nitrospirota; class Nitrospiria; order Nitrospirales; family Nitrospiraceae; genus Nitrospira_D. The sequence goes on along the minus strand of CAKKRK010000229.1, from coordinate 8,736 downwards.
CGGAACTTTTCTCCGCAGCGAACAGCGGACCCGGCGAGGCAACAATGAGAAGGAAGAAAGCAAAACAGGCTCTGCGGGTTTGGCTCATCATCTGCCGCATCGCCTTACTGGACAAGAAAGGACGGATCACAAAATCCTGGATGGACGCTAGGCCTTCAGCGCTTTCAGCACCTCGTCCGCGTGACCATCGACGCTCACCTTCCGAAAGATGGCCTTGAGCTTGCCTTCGAGATCGATAACGAACGTGCTGCGCTCGATCCCCCAATACTTTCTCCCGTACATATTCTTCTCTTTGTACACGCCGTAGGCCTTGGAGATCGCCGCATCTTCATCGCTGAGGAGGGGGAACGGCAGTCCGAATTTCTTGATGAACTTCTGGTGCGACTCTTTCCCATCCAGACTCACTCCAACAATGGCGCCTCCCGCCCGGAGGATCTGCGACTCCACATCACGAAAATCACAGGACTCTTTCGTGCAGCCAGGGGTATCGTCTTTCGGATAGAAATAGAGGACGATTTGTTTACCCTTGAAACTCTTCAAGGTCATGGATTTCCCATGCTGGTCCGGAATTGAGAGTTCCGGTGCCTGATCCCCTACCGCGAGTTCTTTGCTCATAGATTCATCCCTTTCAATATCTCGGCATCCCGCCGAAGTTCGGTCGGTGGGTCCCATAGGGACGATCCTTCGTGCGGTCCTTGTTCCCAGGATTCCCATACGCTGAAAGCGCCGGTGAGTCCCAGATGGTCTTGTCTCCAGGAGACAGGTTGGCCGCTTCCAAAAAATGCTGCCTGGCGACTTCTGAATCGCCAAGTGCATTCAAGGCCAACGCATAGTTGTAATGGGCCGGTCCGGATTGCGGAGCCGCCGCCATGGCTTGCTCGAAATGCCGTTTGGCCTCCTCGTACTGTTTTGCCTGATACGCTTGCGTTCCCTGTTCTGTCAATGCCGTGGCCTGAGCCTTTACCTCAGTCTCAAGGCCAAGTGGGACAAGCGGTTTACGTTTCTGCGAACACGCCGTTGTCCCAACCAGCAGCAACACGAGACCTAACACTCCCAATCGTGCTACGGTTTTTCTCATGGCCATAGACCCTCAGCCTTCAGATCCTCGTCTGTTTGCGCGTCTCTTCTTCGAACGTCTTGCGATACAAGATATCCCACTCCGTGCTTCCTTCAACAATCCCCCGAGCATACGATGTCAACTTGGCTTTCACTCTTTGATCAATCGCCTGTTCCTGCTTCAACTCAGCGGCCACCACCTGCTTAATCGCTTTTAAGACCTGCTCATCATTGCCCGTCACTTTCGCTCCCGTATACTTCTTGACGGCCGTGAGAATGACATGAGCCAGATGATTCGCCTTGTCTTCGCTCAACATACGAACTACGTGAAACGTGAGCAGTGCGCAGTGAAGAGGCTGGGCTAACTCCCAGCTGTTCTTTCACCTTTTACACTTCACACTATCACGTCCTATAGGATGATGCCTCGTTCACGGACCAACTTCTGCTTCACCATCAGAAACATCTTTTGGTAATCAACCTGTCCTCGATCAATTTGCTCTTCATAGGCCTTCAGCATCTGCCGCACTTCCGCATTCACACGATCCTCAACAGACAACTCGGAGGTGATGGCCTGCTCCAATACTTCGACGAATCCCTTCCGCTCTCCGATGAGTTCAATGTGGCCTTCCTCTTCGAGACGACCGGTCAGGCTCTCAGCCATATGCCGTACACGTTCTTTGGACAGCCGCATAGCCCTCACCCCGGTTCAAGACAAATTGTCGGGACTTCCATCACCTGCCGAAGTCGGGTCGCATCCCCTATGATCGCCCCGATGATATTCACGCGATCAGCAGGGACGGGATCCGCCCCCAAACTCATCGGGGTTCTTCCAAAAAAAATTGCCAGGACTTTCCCTGCTCCCCAGAAGGCGATGTCTCCGACTTTCACCTGAGTCGTCGCGGTTTCTCGATAGTCGCGGACTCCGGAAATTGGGAAGTAGAATTCTTCTCCCCACGTGGTAATGGCAGCCGTGACGGGAAGCGCGGCATAGACTTCGTCAGCCGTCTTCGTTTTTCTGAGTTCTGCCTCCAGCTGAACTCCACCCACGGTAATACGAATTCTCTTCGCCGGCGCAGTCATACGATCAATGGCTCCACCCGTTCCTTCACTGCATTCTTCGTGATGCTGCGAACTCTAGCTTGTCTCCTATACGAAATCAAGGCTACAATCCACGAGATGCTGACCTCTAGCTTCATCTTTCTCCCCGGTGTCGGACCAGTCACGGAAAGGCGTTGGTGGCAAGAAGGCCTGCTCGATTGGCGAAGCTTCCTGGATCGTCCATCCGTAGCTGGTCTCTCCGAGCAGCGCAAGACCTGGTACGATGAAGAGCTTCGAGAGGCGCAATCGCTGACAGAAAAAGGGCAGATTCAGATGTTTGGCTCCCGCCTTCCACGGCGAGAACATTGGCGACTCTACAAAGCCTGCCGACCTCGGATAAGCTTTCTCGACATCGAAACGACCGGCGCATCGCCGGAATCAGGAGAGGTGACTGTCGTTGGGCTTCATCACGGAGGAAACACGACAAGCCTGGTTCGTGGCGAAACCCTGACGACCGAGCGGTTGCAGACGGAGCTTGATCACTGCGACCTCCTTGTGACATTTTTCGGATCCGTCTTTGATGTCCCCTATCTCCGTGCTAAGTTTCCTGATCTCCGGTTTCCTACACTGCACTTCGACCTCTGTTTTGCCGCCCGTCGACTTGCGTTACGTGGAGGGCTGAAACACATCGAACAAGAACTGGGCATCGAGCGCAACCGGACCATCAGCGGTCTCGACGGATTGGATGCGGTCCGCCTATGGTTCCTGTGGCGAGGAGGTGACATGATCGCTCGTGATACGCTCTTGACCTACAACCGGGCGGATACCGAAAACCTCGTACTCCTTGCCGATCGCTTCTATGAGGGCATGATGTCACGGTTTGGCCCTTCCTCATTGTCGACCACCCTTCAACCGGCCTATTCCCAATGAGCAGCTGGATCGGCGTCGGTCGGAGCGAGATCGGACACGTGCGCACCCTGAACCAGGATGCGTTCGCCGTCCTCGATGAGGTGGGTGTCTGGGCCGTCGCGGATGGAATGGGTGGTCATGTTGGCGGCGAAGTCGCCGCTCAAACGGCCATTGCAACCGTACAAGCCGAAGCACGAACAACAAGCACTCTCCTTTATAGCGATCAAGCATCCGCTGTGGAGGTGTTAACAGACTTGATCAGCCGAGCGCATGACGCGATTCTCAACCAGGTTCGATCAAAATCCAAGCTGAAAGGAATGGGCACGACCATCGTGCTACTGGCGATCGTCTCCGACCCCGCGCCACTTGCCTACCTCGCCCATGTCGGCGACAGTCGTGCCTATCGGTTTCGATCCGGCACGTTGACCCCTCTAACCAAAGACCATACGTTGATCGAAAAATACCTGGAACGCGGTATCCTCACGGTAGAAACGGCGAAGACTCATCCAGAACGACATGTGTTAACACGTGCCTTGGGGGTCGGCTCGACGATGAAACCTACCGTCACGGCCCTTCCCCTTCTCCCTGAGGACCTGGTCCTGCTTTGCTCGGATGGACTGACCAAAATGTTGGAGGACGAAGAAATCCGTACCGTGGTCGCTGCGGGCGAGCTCGACCCAACTCATGTCTGCAACCGCCTCGTCACCGCAGCACTCGATCGGGGAGGTGAAGATAACGTCACTGTGGTAGTGGTCGCGCCTCATTACTCCTGACTCTACTTCGTTATTGACAAGGCTCACCAGCCCGTGTAGTTTTTCTCGACATCTCACCCATTACTTGTACGGAGTCCTATGATGATTCGATCGAGGTCTGCAGTGTGCTGGAGTCTCCTCCTCGCTGCAGGTATGGCTACGACTGCACTGGCAGCCGAACCTTCTGACCCGGAGTCGACCATTCGCCAACTGGTTCGCGCAAACGCTGAGAAGGACTTGCCAACCCTTTCCCGCTTGATGGCCCACGATGCCGACATCGTGAGTTATACCGTAGGTGGCCGCAAGTATGTCGGCTGGCCTGAGTTCGAACGGGAAATGCGCGAGGAGTTTGCCAACACGCAGAAAATAGAAACCCCCATTACGGAACTCAAAGTCTGGACGAAAGGCGATCTCGCCTGGTTTATCATGGAGATGGATTACACTCGCTATACCGGCGAGGGATCTGCTGTGAAACGGATGGTTCTTCCCCTCCGTGAGACCGGCGTCCTCGAACGTCGTGCCGGGCGTTGGCAATTGCTGTCCTGGCACGAGTCCTTCCGCTCGGCTCAGCCTGGGGGACCTCTTGCGTCGCCATCAGCCGCCGCTGGATCACAGAAGCTCGTCAGCACGACGGCTGCTGCCTTGCCTGATGTGAGCGGGGAATGGGATATCCTCGAAGTCGAGGATGACAAACGCTACAAAGCGACGTTAGACAAGAATGGGAACGGACCCTACACACAACAGGGTGGACGGTTTATCACAACAAAAATTGAGAACCACCTGTGGCAAGGCACCTGGCACCAGCCCGGCAACGACCGCGAAGGCGGGTTTGAGGTTCTGCTTTCAGAAGACGGCACACAAGCCAAAGGAATCTGGTGGTACACACGAGTCGACACGAGAAAGAATATACCGCCAAAGGAACACGGCGGCACGTACCACTGGAAGAAGGCAACATCATCGCCGGCTAGCGCCCAATGAGCCCGTTTGTTTTCTCTGAGCCATACCAAGACATCGGAGTCCGGTTTACCATCACCGCTTCACTTCCTCTGGGAGGTCTTATGCGCAGGTCCCTCGTTCTTTTTTTCTCTCTCTTCTTCATGATCTCATCAGCCTACGCTGATGGGGGTCATGAGCATCACGCCATCCCCACCCTGAAAAAGCAGGTGGGCTCAAAGATCACGTATGGAGAGAACACCGCAGTGTTAACCTTTGGCCCCATCGATCTCCCGACAGGCCATGGCGAAGGCGATATGGGCGATTCTATGCCTCGGTTCAACTTCCAGTTGCCCGAAGACAAGTACTTGATTGGATTCAAGTCGGCTCTTTCTACAGTCGATGGAAAAGAATTGCCGAGAAACTATCTGCACCATATTTTGATGATCAACAATACCAAGCCTAGCGTCTCCTGCCCCGGTGAGCCGCTCTTCTACGGTGGGGCCGGACTCGAAATGTCGGAAACACAATTCCCCGATGGATACGGCGTCCACCTTGCGGCAACCGATAAGCTCATGACGGTAGTTGCGTTCTATCATGGAGCTCCAGTCACCAAGGACGTCATCGCAACGTTTACGATGTATTTCGCCCCGAAGGCCAAACCGGTCAAAGCAATGGACGTCTATCAAGTTGGCGTCAACATCGTCTGTTTTACCAAGTTCGGTGATCGCCCTGCCGATCAGACAGACGAAGGAATTGAAATCGGTCCGGGTGTCCAAGTCCGTACGGCTCCACTGAAGTTCAGCATGGATGGCTGCGTCAAATACGCGTATCCGCACGGCCACGATGAATTGCTCCTGATCGCCTTGGAAAATAAGACCAAGAAACAGACTCTCCTCCGGACTATTCCGGATGCTGAGCGCGATGGAACACTTCGGGAATTCCTACCCCATCAAGTCTATAAAGACGGCCAGGGATTCCCCATCTCCAAAGACGAGGACTATGAGATGGTGATGGTCTACCACCATTCTCTACAAAACACTGAAGCCCAACATGGGATGGGCAATTATCTGCTATATATGACGCCAGGTGCCTGCTCGGAAAATGGCAAGACTGCCGCCGCCCATTGATCTCCCCTTGCAGGCCTGCCGACAAAGAACATCCGGCAGGCCTGCAAGCAGTCCGCAGTTTTCCTACCGTCCAAAATTGTCCATTCAAACAGCTCCTTATCCGCCCTTCCCCTACGAAAGAACCGGCCACCAGCCTGGGTTTCCCGTCACCACTTGTGATATCACAACCACACTGTCTCTACTAACGTATCAAGCAGTATTTTGTAGCTGAGTTGCTTGGTTGGCACGCGGCGGCAACATGCAGCAACCCCGCTGCATGACCTCCCAGACCGCAGGCTTGCCCACAAACACGGGAATCATGCCATGCCGCAGAGTGAGCCTGTCACCATCCTCCTCGTCAATGCGATCGCCGAGGAAATCAAACTGGCCACGCTCACCCTCAGAAGATTCTTCCCAAACTGCCACGTCGAAGCAGTCTACACCGTGGAGGAAGCGCTTCAGTGGGGACCTCGGGCATCATGGCAGCTCATCGTAATCGATGAGGATGTGATCACCCAGCGCGCTACGCCCATTTTCTCGGAACTGAAGCGACTTGTTCCCTATACCACGCTCGTGCTGCAAACGGATCATGGCGACTCCACCACCGCCTTGGATGCACTTCAGTTGGGTGCAGACTTTGTCCTCTACAAGAAGTCACCCGGTTTTCTCGCCGAACTCGTAGCGTATGCGAATGGTGCGTTCGAAACACGTGCCATCCGCATGACGCTCAAACAGACACAGGAACGTCACGACCGTCTCATCGATATCCTCAGCGATGGATTATACGAACTCGATGTGGATGGACGATTCATATCTCTAAGCCCGCTCGTCACCGACATGCTAGGCTACAGGCAGGACGAGTTACTCGGCATTCTCTACTCCGCCGTCGTACCTTCTGATCAACAAGCTCTCGCGCATCATCGTTTCAATGACCGCAGAACAGGGCCGCGAGCAGCCCAGCGCATGGAAATCGACCTCCTCCGCAAGACCTCCGCTGACAAACCAGCCCACACCCGAGTCAGAGCCGAGATCAGCGCGAGGGGACTGTACGATGTGAATCACCGGTATCTTGGAACGCTGGGTCTGATGCGCGATATCTCACAACACCACCGGCAGACCAAGACCATTCACCAGCTTGAGCATCAACTTCGTGAGTCCGATCAACTTCTCGCTATTGCACGACGCGTGTCAATCTTATCAAAAACTCTGCATGCCCCTCACCGTGCGATTCAAGCCCAATCTCAACTCCTGCTCAAAACCATCCGTGATGCGCATCTGATAGAACAAGTCGATTCGCTTGCGACGTACGCCGCTGAAGCCATTCATCTAGGAAGCGAACTCATCCAGACCGCGACGGACATCGTTATCCGCCGGGACACCATCAACGACATCATCGAGGCCGTCCTGACCTCCGCTCAACCTCCCCTCACAAACACCGATTGGATTGAACGGGCATATGGACAGAATCTTCCGCCCTACGCCGGAAGCCTCAACTCCATGGTGGATCTCGTGCGCATGCTCCTCTCACATGCCCACCGCTATATGGCGGCTATGGGAAACCCTCATCGATTACGAGTCAGTACCAGGGCAATCAGCCCAACTGGATCCCCTGACCAAGAGACAGCCACGATTCCACAGACAACGGCCACCGAATTCGAAATTTACATCCAAGAAACCGACATCATGGCCGAAGTTGAGGAACCGACCCTGCAAACAACAACCGGTGATCTCTTTGCGGCCTATGCGGTAATCAGACAGCTCGGAGGCCGTTGGGATTTTCAGGCCCCGATCAACGGTTTCTTGTCGATCATGGTGTGGATTCCGGTGGAGCCACCTCCCTTACTGGACAGTCCCGCTGTCCCTGTACCCTCCGTGCTTTCTTCGACAGCCGGTGCAGTCAAACGGACTGCCGAGGCGATTTTTCAGACTCCGGCACACACCTTGCCGCCCGCACCCCTCCCCTTCACCCAATCGACGAAGCCTTTGCCTGAGCGCCGTAAATACATTCGAACGGCCGTTGGCCTGCCAGCACGCGTTACCATTGGCACTCGGCTACATGAAGGTATCATGGTCGATCTGAGCCCAAGCGGAGCCTCGTTGGAGGTCGAGGGTGCACTTCCATCATTTGAGCAACAGCCCGTCTACCTACTCCTGAAGACAGCGGTGAACATCGTGGAACTAGATGCCACCGCGTATGACCGAGGAGCCCCCCCCAGGCAGACCGGTATCGAGCGGCAAGCGTCCCGTCTTGCACTCAAGTTCAGCGCACTCACTGAGAACCAACGAAAGATCCTCACGTCATATATTGATGCAGCGCATGTAGGCGCGCTTACCATAACGGTCGAAGCTCAGTTTCCGCCGATGGATAAGGCAGGTGACCTTGCAGCAGCCTTTACTCAATCAGGACTGCCAGGCACAGACTATCGCGAGACCGTGAGAGTTCGAGTCGCGCTGCAGGTCCACATTGAAACTTCTAACGCTGCAGCTGGACGTCTGTTGGGCCTCGTCACCAACTTCAGCAGAGGCGGTGTATGCCTACTCACGGAGCCGTTCCTGAAAATGACTGACGAGGTAGTTGCGCTTCATTTTTCTTCGATCAGCACTCGCACTCAACAGAAGGCACAGCAACCAGAAACGCCAGACACAATCCTGCTCGGCCGCATTATCCATCTGACGCCTGATGCTGCCGCGCCATCCGAGCTAACACCAGGTCTATCGCAGCCGAGACAGCGGATCGGCATCCATTTTTCCCAACTGACGCCGTTTGCAGAACGGGAAATCACCCGCTTGCTTGCACAACATATCGGCTCCTCTCTAGACGTTGCCGACCCAGGTAGCCAACCAATGATCGTCAGCGATAGATGGGAATGCCGGAATACGCACAGTCAAGCTATTGCAGTGACGGTCGACCATGCTCGCCATCACATGTCACCCGACAC
>CAKKRK010000228.1 GCA_919902665.1 Nitrospiraceae bacterium | reverse complement strand
CTGTTGGATGATCGAGGCGGCTTCTTCGATCTCGTGCAGCGACATGCTGGGGCCTCCCGTAATGTTCAACAGAACACCGCAGGCCCCCTCAACACTTCCTTCCTCAAGGAGAGGACTGCACATAGCCTTTTGCGCCGCTTCGATCGCCCGATTCGGCCCATAGGACACGCCCATGCCCATGACCGCTCGTCCCGTGTGTGACATCACGGTCCGAACATCGGCAAAGTCAACGTTCACATGTCCTGTCGTCGTAATGACGTCGGCGATACCCTGGATCGCTTGGCGCAGCACATCATCCGCGACTTTGAATGCTTCGAGAAGCGGGGTTGATTTATCGACAATCCCCAGCAGCCGCTGGTTCGGAATCACGAGCAAGGTATCGACATGCCGACGCAAATCCCGGATTCCTTCTTCCGCGTGCCTGTGTCGCCGTTGGCCTTCATACTGGAATGGTTTTGTCACGACGCCTACCGTAAGGATGCCCATTTCGCGGGCAATGCTGGCCACAATGGGGGCGGCTCCTGTGCCAGTCCCTCCCCCCATCCCGGCCGTGACAAAGACCATATCGGCCCCTTCGAGACATTCTCGGATATGTTCTTTACTTTCAAGCGCCGCGTCTCGACCGATCTCCGGCTTTGCACCCGCGCCCAACCCACGGGTACGTTCAGGCCCGAGCTGGATCTTATAGGGTGCCAACGACCGATCGAGCGCCTGAAGATCGGTGTTCCCGGCGATAAAGTCGACGCGCGCGAGTCCGGAGGTGATCATCGTGTTGATCGCATTGCACCCAGCACCGCCAATTCCAATCACCTTGATGCGGACCGGCGACAGCATATCTTCCTGGAATGAGAACATTGGGGCACCTCCCACATCGCCTCGCACGACGACCAGCTTGCCGTCCGCAAGGATTCTGAAAAGTTAAAAGACCTCCGACATCCACTTCGTCCATCCACGCACTTTGGCCCAAGGTCCTCCATTGCGAAGTCCGGCCGTTTCTAATTCACTGACATGTCTCCGGGCACGTAATAAGAGACCGACTCCTGTCGAATAACTGGGATGGCCGACGGTTTCACAGAGCCCTCCAACACCGGAAGGTATGCCTCGACGTGCCGGCAAGTTCAAGACCTTCTCAGCGGCATCTGGCATGCCCTCTAATAACGATGTGCCTCCGGTAATCACGACACCGGCCCCTAATATCTCTTCATAGCCGGCGCGTGCAATTTCTCTCCGGACCAGCTCAAACATTTCGTCAACGCGCGGTTCCAAAATCTCAGCGATATCCCGTCTGGAAAATGTTCGGGCCGGACGTTCTCCAACAGACGATACTTCGACCATTTGATGCCCGATCACCAACTCAGTCCGCGCAACACCGTACTGAGTCTTGATCTTCTCGGCCTCGGTCTGTGAAGTATGGAGGCCGTAGGCCAAGTCCCTCGTCAAATTTTGGCCGCCGATGGGAAGGACCGCTGAGTGACGAATGCTGCCATCCAGAAAAATAGCCAGGTCCGTCGTCCCGCCTCCTAAGTCCACCATCGCCACACCCAAGTCGCGCTCTTCTTGGCCCAAGACGGCTTCACTGGATGCGAGCGGCTGCAGAATGATGTCCACGACATCAAGCCCGGCTCGATTCACGCACTTCACGATATTCTGCGCAGAGGTCACGGCACCGGTGATGACGTGCACGTTCACTTCCAAGCGATTACCAGAAAGACCTAATGGTTCGCGCACACCTTCCTGCCCATCCACCATAAACTCTCGCGGGAGTACGTGAAGAATCCTGCGTTCGTGGGGGATCACGGCGAGCGTACGAGCGCTTTCAATGGCCCGTTGGATATCTTCGCGAGTCACCTCGGCCCGTTTCAGCGCCACGACGCCTTTGCAGTTTTCAGCAGAAATGTGGCTACCCGCAATGCCGGTGTAGACCGAGTTGATCTGGACAGCCGCCATCAACTCCGCCTCTTCAACTGCTTTCTTGATGGATTCGACGGTGCTTTCGATATTAACGACGACTCCTTTGCGTAGGCCACGGGAAGGACTCGTGCCAACACCGATGATATTGAGCCCTCCAGCATCGGTCATCTCCGCCACGATCGCACAGATCTTCGTGGTTCCAATGTCGAGGCCGACCAGAATTTGATCCCGTTTCGGCACCGCGCTCACCCCCCTTCCCGTACGACAATCCGATTTTCGTACCGGAGATCCACTTCGTTCGCTCTACGTCCGCGACCGTCAAAGTTCAACGTTTTGAGTGTCGGTTTGACGCGTTGGAACCGTTTCCACTGCTCTCCGACCGCTGCCTCCCCGAATTGAAATCGCACTCCCTGTACAAGCGCGATGAGGTTTGACGGGTTTTCGGCGTTCACTTGTAGCCGGCCTTCGAAGGTTTGCCCAACTAAATGTGCAAGCTCGATGCCCGACGCGATGACCTGCCTTACCGACTCAGTCTCTTCCAGCAATCCTTTGGAATCGATTCCCGTCACAAGAGGCAACGCGTCATCATCGGTCTGACCGAGCCTGGTCAGCACATGCCCCTCCGCATCAGTTAGAAAGTTCTGGGAGTCGGCACGGATGACCGCAGCTGGTTTTCGCTCAACCAGGGATATACGTAACTCATGAAACGGAACGCGGGTCACTTCGGCTTCTTTGACCCAGGGATGAGATTCCACCTGCTCCTTAATAACGCTCGTGACAATATGGTGGAGGCCAGTACCAGACTTCACATTCGCAAGATCGAGCACTTTCTGTCTATCGATGTGGTGGCCTCCTTCGATCGTAATGGTCTTGATTTCCAGCAATGCTTGGAGCGCAGGGCCAGCGTATTTCACACTTATCACGATGATCCCTACCACGAATACCATACCGATGATCACGCCAGCCCATCGAGTAAGGGCCTTTCGTCTGGCTGTTGTCCCCTGTTGGGCTTCCCTCCCCGCTCTCTCTCCTTCCAGATCCTTCCACTGATTTTTCCGTGGCTCCACGGGAGAAGATCGCCGTTTTCTTCTCAAGAATGGCATCACACTCACTCCTTCGGCACTACCTGCGCAAAGCGATTCGCACGATCAAGGGCCGACTGCAGAATCCGTTCGACTAAGACATCGTACGCAATCCCAACTTGAGCTGCGGCCATGGGCAAAAGACTCGTCTCCGTCATGCCGGGAACCGTATTGATCTCCAAGACATAGGGCCGACCTCTCGAAGTGATCCGAAAATCCACGCGAGCAGCCCCCTCGCACTCCAACGCCTCATAGGTTCGCCTCGCTAATTCACTGATGTGGCGCATCACCTTGGGAGGGAACGGAGCGGGACAGAGATACTGAGTCTTGCCCTTCTGATACTTTGCCGAGAAGTCGTAAAATCCATCAGGCGCCACGATTTCAATGGCAGGGAGCACGGTGAGACCTTCCGCGATTGTTCCCAGAATGGAAACGGTAGCTTCATGTCCGGGAATATAACTTTCCACCATCGCCTCTGGATCATAGCGATGCGCAAGGGCGAGCGCCTCTTTCCATTGGGTGCGGCGACGTACGATCGTCACCCCGATCGTGGAACCCTGCGAAACCGGCTTGACGACAATCGGCAATTTCAGTTTTGTCTGCTTCAGAACCTTCGCCAATGACGACCTGTCACATTCGCGCACAACGGTTCCGGCCGGTAGCGGAACGTCATGTGCGGCCAATAGCATTTTCGTAGCAGCCTTGTGCATGCCTACGGCACTCGCACGTACACCTGACCCGGTATAGGGAATTCCCAACGTCTCGAGAAATCCCTGGATGGTTCCGTCTTCACCTCCTGGTCCGTGCAGCGAGAGAAAGGCAATGGCAACTTTTTGATCCTCTAAATCTCGATGCAGACGATCGGTGACATCGATGGCCACCGCATCGTATCCTTGACGGATTAGGGCCTGATGAACAGCCTGACCGGTCTTGAGTGAAATATCCCGCTCTGAAGAGCGTCCTCCCATGAGCACGCCGATCCGGGCATTTGTTAGACGGCCCATCGTCACAATGACTCCCTTCGCTACACTTCACCCACGATTTTCAACTCCAGCTCCAATTTGATCCCCGTCTTTCGCACGATTCCCGTACGTATCTTCTTGATAAGCGAGAGGACATCGGAGGCACTGGCCTGCCCTTGATTCACAATAAAATTGGCATGCTTCATCGAGACCTGTGCATCACCGACGGATGTGCCCTTGAACCCTGTCGCTTCAACAACTCGCCCTGCCGAATCGTTCAGCGGATTCTTGAACACACAGCCGGCGCTCGGTAGCGTGAGCGGCTGCGTATCACGACGGTAGTGGAGATAGTCTTTTACGACCTTTTCGATATCTGCTCGCACTCCCGACCTCAGTTGCAGCCATACTCCGACCACGACACCCTTCGGCAAGGTTGCCCGGCGATACGCAAATTCGATCGCCTCTGCGGGACAGTCGATCAGTGCGCCTTTTGGCGACACAATCCGAACGGCTTTCACTGAGTCTTTCATCTCACCAAGTCGTGTCCCTGCGTTCATCACGACACAGCCTGCGACAGTGCCAGGGATACCGGCTGCCCACTCCAGCCCCGCCAAGGACCGGCGGATGGCATGACTGATCAGCGTCGGCATACCGACACCTCCTTCGGCATACAACACGGATCCTGGTTCTTCTTTAATCGCACGCAATTTCCCCAAACTGACCACCACACCCCGAATGCCTTTATCCCGAACAAGGAGGTTGGTGCCACCCAACACAAATATCGGAAGTTTTTGCTCGTGCGTCTGCTTGGTGAGCTGGACGACATCCTCCACATCAACTGGTTCCACCAATACATCGGCTGGGCCACCGATGTGGAATGACGTGTACTCTCTAAGCGGCGCATTGAATCGAACCACCCCTCGAACGCCGGCCACGGCAGACTCCAATCTGCGCTGTGTCCGCATTGGTCGTCCCTTCGTTCCAACTGTGTGCTGCGATGCGCCATGGGCCATCAAGCAGACTCAAGCCGTGCAAGAATCCCGGTTCCAGCCTTCCAGATATCACCCGCCCCCAACGTAAGCACGAGATCGCCAGGTCTGAGATGGGGCAGTACCTGATCCGGTAGCGTTTCTTTGCGCTCGAGGAAGGTCACAGATGGATGCCCTGCTGACTTGATCGTTTCGGCGAGGGCCGCTCCAGAAACTCCCGGTATCGGTGATTCACCGGCCGGATAAATTTCTGTCATGAACAGCATGTCGGCGTGCGCAAAGGCATCCGCAAAATCTCCGATGCAATCCCGCGTCCGACTATATCGATGCGGCTGGAAAAGAACCACCAATCGACGGTCCCAGCCCTGCTTGGCAGCCGCAAGAGTTGCTTTCACCTCAGTGGGATGGTGACCATAGTCGTCGACAACCATGATGCCGCCGACTTCGCCTCGCAAATGAAACCGCCGTTCAACTCCCGTAAAGGCCGCCAACCCTTTGCGAATCAGGTCGACAGGAATCTCTAGCTCGATCCCAATAGCAATGGCCACCAGCGCATTGGAAACATTGTGGATCCCCGGCACAGCCAAGCGAAATGGACCAAGATTCTTCCCGCGAAAATGAGCCCGGAACTCGGCACTCCACTGCTTCAAGCTAATATCGGTTGCCTTGAAATCGGGTGCCACCCCATCCCGATCCCGAAGCCCGTAGGTGTGATACTGCTTGACCAGGCGAGGGAACAGTGCGGCCAGACGATCATCATCGGCACACAAAACCGCTACGCCGTAAAACGGTATTTTATTGATGAATTCGAGAAAGCTCTCGTTGATGCGTTCCATCGACCCGTAATGATCAAGGTGCTCACGGTCCAGATTGGTCACCGCCACGATGGTCGGAGAGAGACGAAGAAATGATCCATCACTTTCGTCTGCTTCCGCCACAAGCAAGTCACCTCGTCCAAGCCGTGCATGGCTGCCCAAAGCATTGACCTTGCCTCCAATCACCATTGTGGGGTCGAGGCCACCTTGCGCCAACACGTTGGCGACCATGGATGTCGTCGTGGTCTTTCCATGGGCACCGGCGATGGCTACCCCAAACTTCAGACGCATCAGCTCTGCCAACATCTCCGCCCTTGGAATGACTGGAATCTGCTTGCTCTTCGCCACCATAACTTCCGGGTTACTTGCCGCCACGGCGGAGGAGATGACCACGACCTGCGCCTCCCCCACATTGGACTCCTGATGTCCAATGAACACTTTCCCACCGAGTTCTTCCAGTCGCCTCGTCGTCTCCGAAACGTTCAGATCTGAACCGGTCACCTTGTATCCCATCGTGAGCAGCACTTCTGCGATGCCACTCATGCCGGCCCCACCGATTCCGACGAGATGAATCTGCTGTATTTTTCGAAAAAGTGTCATGCGAGCCTGCCTTTGTCGTCCCGTTGAAGTCTGTGATCGAATCCCTTGTTCACCAACAACACTAACCTCCGGTCGTTCTAGTAGATTGGTTGATGTCATGTGTCACTCCCATGAGCGTGTAACATTCACCGACGATCACTTCGCCGGCATTGATTCGTCTCATCTCCAAACTCTTCCGTTGCATCGTCCCCAGCCGGTGTGGATCCGACAAGACAGCGTCGATCATCTCACTCAGTTTTACTCCGGTGAGATCGGCCTGCGGAAACACAATGGCCCCTCCCGCTGCCTCCATCGCCCGCGCATTCTTCATCTGGTGATCATAGATCGCCGTCGGTAACGGAATCAGAATCGCGGCTTTTCCACAGGCCGTCAGTTCGGCAATCGTCATCGCGCCAGCACGAGCTACCACCAGATCGGCCGTCCGAAGAACAGCCGGCATATCGTAGAGAAACGGGACAATCTTGGCTTGGATACCCAACGTTCGGTACGCTTCACCGACTCGCTCGTAATCTCCCTCGCCCGTCTGATGCGTGATGGTCAGGCCTGGAAACCGTTGGCACAACAGGGGTAATCCTTCCAACACCACGCTGTTGATGGCCTTGGCCCCCTGGCTTCCACCAAAAATGAGCAGGTGTTGGCCATCCTGCTTGGTTGACGCGCTATTGTCGGGCTGCACCAAAAAATCCTGTCGAATCGGTGTCCCCACCACGCGCACCTTCCGCCCGTCAAAGGAAGTCCCGGCCGACTCAAATGCCAAAAAAATCCGCTGCGCAAAAGGAGCAACGACTTTGTTGGCCAATCCGGGATAGGCATTTGGCTCCAGAATCACCCGGGCAATTCCTTTCAAGGCAGCAGCAACCAACATGGTCGGACTTGTGTAGCCCCCCACTCCAATCACGAGATCAGCCTGCCGCTGCTTCAGCAGTTCCAATGATTGCCAAATCCCAATAGGCACGGAAAAGACTCCCCGTATGACGTCCAGTAGTCCCTTTCCCATCACCGGCTTGGCGGTAATCATCGCCAGTTCAAACCCTTCATGCGCAAGGACCTTCGATTCAACCCCTCGTGTCGTCCCAACAAAGAGGATCTTCGTAGAAGGGTCACGACGCTGAAATTCCCGAGCCAATGCAACAGCTGGATACAGATGCCCACCGGTCCCTCCGGCGGCGATCACAATGGTCATTGTCGCCGCACCCCGCCACGCCCACTCCGTTGTCTCATCTCCTCCTGCCCTGCCTGTCGATCCCGCGAGATATTCAGCAAGATCCCCACTCCTACCAGACTCATGACCAAGGAGGATCCCCCATAACTGACGAACGGCAATGTCAGTCCTTTGGTCGGCAAGAGTCCTGTGACCACAGAGGCGTTGATTATCGCTTGAGCGGCAATAAGCAACGTGATCCCCATGCCAAGATACCGGCCAAACGGCGTTTGTGCGCGCGCCGCGATCTGAAATCCGCGGATGGCGAACACAGCAAAGAGTAGAATAATGATTCCTGTACCCACCAATCCAAGTTCCTCGCCCATCAACGCCAAGACAAAATCGGTGTGGGCTTCTGGGAGGAAAAAGAGCTTTTGTTTGCCCTCGCCCAACCCGACTCCGAACAATCCCCCGCTGCCAAACGCAAGCAACGATTGATGGATCTGAAAACCCGATCCAGTCGGATCCTGCTCTGGATCGAGAAACGCAAGAAGCCGCTTCCAGCGATAGGGCGACAGCCAAATCAATACCGCCATTGCGACCAGCGCCACCGGCACGAGCCTGAAGAGATGAGACATTCGCGCCCCGCCAAGAAATAACATCCCCGCTGTAACCAGTCCGATCACCACGATGGTCCCGAGATCTGGTTCCAGCAAAACCAAGCCGCTGAGGAGACCGACCACTGCAACCGCCGGCATGAGCCCATCGCGAAAACTCTGGATCCGATCCTCCTTTTTGGCCAGATACGCGGCGAGATAAATCACCGTGATCAGCTTCACCATTTCGACCGGCTGAATTGAAATCGGTCCAAGGTGCAGCCATCGTCTGGCCCCCTTCACCGCCACCCCGACCGACGGAATCAACACCAGAACCAACAACACGGTGATGAGCCCAAGAAGCGGAAGCGCCAGTCGCTTCCACCAGACATAGTCGATCCGAGACACCACATGGAGAAGTGCTAGCCCGAATGCTAACCACGCCAGCTGTCGCTTCAGGAAGTACCACGAGTCGTGAAAGCGCTTGTTTTCTCCAGCCACCACGGCGCTTGCGCTGAACACCATCACCAGACCCACGAGCGCCAGGGTCACGGTGACGATCAACAAGAGATGATCGAACGTCACCTGCTTCGTGGCCTTCGGGCTTGGAGTGGACCATGGCAGCGTCAGGGTCCCTACAGATTTCTGCGACATTGGTGAGTATCAATTCTCCTCTGCCTCGCCGTCAGCTACGCGGGCAACGATTGCACGAGTGCTTTATACTGACGACCTCGATCCTGGTAATCTGCAAACATATCGAAACTCGCACAGGCTGGTGACAGCAATACCACCTCGCCGACACCGGCTCCCGCTGCCGCCAACTCAATGGCCTGCTTCAAGGTGTCAGCCCGTTCGACCGCCTGATAGCCTTCTATCGCCTTCGCAATGAGCGGCGCCGCTTCACCGATCAGAATGAGCCGCTTCACTCTCCTGCGAATAGCGGGAGCTAACCGAGAAAAATCTCCGCCCTTGTCTCGCCCCCCGGCGATCAACCAAATCGGCTGCTCGATACTTTCCAACGCCTTGAGGGTCGCATCCACATTGGTCCCCTTCGAATCGTTGATAAAGCAGGTGCCTCGGCGCTCACGAACCACCTCCAACGCATGTTCCAAGCCAGGAAACTCTCTAAGAACCTGACGAACAACACTGAGAGGGCACCCGCTCAACAGGGCATAGGTGGCAGCCACCATGGCGTTTTCGACGTTGTGATTGCCGAGGATCTTGATCTCGCTCCGAGGGCAGATCTCCTGAGTCTGGCCTCCAATGGTCGTCATGAGGCGATCCCGATCGAGATAGGTCCCTCCGTCCAAATCGGCAGGTAACGTCTGAGTCCTCGTGAAACCCAGTACCCGAGCCCTCGCACCCCGCCGCAACGGAGCCACTCTTGAATCATCCAGATTGAAGAGGGCATAGTCGGACGGAGTTTGATTCTCGAAAATTCTGTTTTTCGCCGCAATATATTCGTCAATCGACTCATAGCGATCCTGATGGTCCACCGTCACGTTGAGAATCCCGGCAATCCATGGATGAAACTGCTCGACGGTTTCCAGTTGAAAGCTGGACACTTCCACCACCAACGCATCATACGGGCATGGGCGGCCCGCCTTCATGGCTTGCAGCGAGTGTAGAGCAGCCTCACTGATCGCCGTGCCCAAATTCCCGCCGACAAATACCCGTTTTCCACTCTCGTGCAACATCTTCCCAGTCAGCGTGACCGTCGTGCTCTTTCCATTCGTGCCGGTCAGAGCTAGAATTGGAGCTGAAAGAAACCTCGATGCGAGATCGAGTTCACTGATGACCTTCACACCTCGGCGACGAACACGCTCAAGGGCCTCCAACCGATAGGGGACTCCCGGACTAATGACGACGAGTTCGGCTGTATTGAGAGCCGATTCATAATCCTCGCCTAGAACGACACGCGTCGTCGCCTGATCCAGCGATTCAAGCACACCGAGTAACTCTCCTCGATTCTTTCGATCAGCCAGCGTTACCACCGCGCCTACTTCCTGGAGTAGGCGGGTGGCGGCCACGCCACTCCGTGCCAGCCCGACGACTGTGACGCGAGCTCCTGCCAGCTGAGTGGTGTCCACTCCCACCATCTCCATTACCTCAACTTGAGTGTGCTTAAGCTCAATAGCGCCAACAAAATGGCGATGATCCAGAGACGCACAACGACTTTCGGCTCTTCCCAGCCTTTCATCTCAAAGTGGTGGTGGATCGGAGCCATGAGGAATATTCGCTTCCCTCTGGATTTGAATGAGGCGACCTGGAAAATGACCGAGACGGCTTCGATCACGAAGACGCCGCCGACCATAAGCAACAACAGCTCATGCTTGCTGATGACTGCTACCGTCCCAAGGGCCGCCCCAAGCGGGAGCGAACCGACATCGCCCATAAAGACCGAGGCCGGATAGGTGTTGAACCAAAGAAACCCAAGACTCGAACCCAGGATGGCCGCCGTAAAGACCGCCAACTCTCCGGCTCCGTCGATGTGCGGAATCAGAAGGTATTCCGACATCAATCGGTGACCGGTTACGTAAGCGACCACGGTGTACGCCAATGCAGCAATCATCACAGGCCCGATAGCCAGCCCGTCGAGACCATCAGTGAGGTTCACGGCATTGGAACAACCGACGATCACCAACACGGCAAAGACAATATAAAACCATCCCAAATCAGGCGTGAAACTCTTGAAAAATGGCACACTCAGCTGCGTGCTGTAGCCAGGCAACGAGTACAAAATCAGCGCGACGATGAGCGCGACGACTATTTGGGCCGTGATTTTTTGCGATGCAGAAAGCCCCTTTGATCGGGCCTTGATGAATTTGAGATAGTCGTCCGCAAACCCAATGGCACAAAACCCCAGTGTCGCAGCAAGAACTAGCCAGATATGGGGACGCGAGATGTCGGCCCAGAGCAGCGTGGACAACGTGACTGCGAAAATAATGAGGATGCCGCCCATCGTGGGCGTCCCACTTTTAGCGAGATGTCGCTTTGGTCCGTCATCCCGTATCTGTTGCCCTAACTTGATCTCTTGAAGCTTGCGAATCACCCACGGCGCGAGCACGAAGGCGATCAGAAACGCCGTGACTGCGGCATAAATGATGCGAAAGCTCTGATACCGAAAGACATTCAGAAACGAAAATTCTCTATGGAACGGATAGAGCCAGATATACAGCATAGCCTGAACGACCGTTAGGACGCCTTTCTTGTCGTACGTGTTGCTCCTCGAAGCGCATCAGCGACAAGCTCTAATTTCATCCCGCGCGATGCTTTGATCAGCACGGTATCACCCGGCTTCACAAAGGTTTTTATGGCGGCGGACGCCGCGCGCGCATCCGGGACTTCGAGAATATGGGTTTGATCCAGTCCTGCCTGCTTCGCCCCTTTGGCTAGGCTCCGCCCCAATAGTCCACAGGCTACGAGCTGATCAATACCGTGGCGTGCTACGAAACCGCCGACTTCCTCATGCATCTGAGCGGCATTCGGGCCAAGTTCCAGCATATCGCCAAGCACGGCAATTCTCTTTCGTTTTGCCCCTGTTTGTGCGAGCAACTGCACCGCGGCTTTCATGGAGGCCGGGTTGGCATTGTAACAGTCGATGATCAACTTCACGCCCTGACTCACTCGCACTTGCGACCGCATGGCAGCAGGCCGGAAACGGGACAGTCCCTGAGCGATCACCCCTCCGGGTAAGCCCAGAATCGAACCGACTGCCCCTGCAGCCAACGCATTGGTGACGTTGTGGTCCCCTTGCACTCGAATATGAACCGGGGTGCGGCGAACCATGCCTGGGAGTAGAAGACGAAAGATCGTCCCATTGCGCCCGTCGGATTCCAGATCCATGGCACGGACGTCAGCTTTTGATGAAAAACCAAACGACACCACACGACAGCGAGCTCGTGCAGCAAGGTAGTCGTAATACGAATCATCTGCGTTCAGAACTACAACTCCATCAGGAGGAAGGAGATCGAGCATCTCCGCCTTTGCCTGAGCTGACACCTCCATCGTGCCAAAAAACTCTAAATGGTCGGGGCCGATGTTCGTAATGATCCCGATCGTGGGGCGAACTATTTCACACAGCCTGGTGGTCTGACCGAGATTGTCGACTCCCATCTCGATGACCGCTCCCTTGTGTCGCTCGTTAAGGCGAAGCAGGGTCTGCGGGACGCCCACACGGTTATTCAAATTCCCTTCCGTCTTGAGAATCTTCCAGCGACGAGCCATGACACTGGCGACCATTTCTTTCGTCGTCGTCTTACCGTTGCTTCCTGTGACGGCAACGACAGGAATGTGAAATCGGCTTCGGTGGTATGCAGCCAGCTGCTGATAGACATGGAGTGGATCGCGGACACCGAGGATAAATGGCTGGGCCCGCTTCGAACCACGCTTCAAGGAAATCCCCGACACATCGTAGGAATCGAGTACGATCGCTCCAACCGCTCCGCGCGCGAGTGCCGTTGCCACAAAGTCGTGGCCGTCGAATCGATCTCCCTGGAGCGCAAGAAAGAGATCACCAGGCTGAAGAGAGCGAGTATCGAGACTGATTCCACGGATACGTTGTTTTGCCCAGCTCACCCCATCGCTGGCCAAGACTTTCGTGCTGATCACTTCCCGCAATTCTTCGACGGTAAACAGTGTCATCTGGTTACTTCCACGCACCGACCGCCCCCTGCATCCGTTGGCTAGATGCGGGCTCCGAGCCGTTCGATAGCGTCGCGCGCCACTTCGCGATCATCGAAATGAACCTTCTTCGTGCCGATGATCTGGTAGTCTTCGTGCCCTTTACCGGCAATCAACACCATATCCGCACTCTGGGCTTCCCGCACCGCCTCTTCGATAGCTTCTCGGCGATCAGACACTTTTCGGTACTGGACGTGTGGCCGTAGCCGCAGTGCCTCGACCACCCCGACTTCTACTTGCTCCAGGATGGAGAGGGGATCCTCGGTTCTAGGGTTGTCCGACGTCAGTATCACGACGTCGCTGTAGCGCACGGCCGCTTCTCCCATCTTCGGCCTCTTGCCTCGGTCACGGTCTCCACCACACCCAAAAACCGTGATGATGCGACCGGCTTTCAGCGCTTGTGCCGCCGTGAGCAATCGGACCAGCGCGTCTTCGGTGTGGGCATAATCTACGGCTACGGTAAACGGCTGGCCCGCGATCACACGCTCGAACCGTCCCGGCACGTTCGTGACCCTCGCAACGGCCTCACGAATTTGCGAGGGTGCGGCCCCTTCATGGAGCGCGACGCCTATGGCAGCAAGTAGGTTGTAGACATTGTGCTCACCTACGAGATGACTCTCGATGGGGAAGCTCCCGACCGGTGTCACCGCAGTAAAGGTTGTCCCCTGAAGAGAAAGCCGCACCTTTTCCGCACGCAGGTCCGCCTTGGCCTTTAATGCATAGGTCCAAA
>CAKKRK010000227.1 GCA_919902665.1 Nitrospiraceae bacterium | reverse complement strand
TGCTGCATTCCTCATAGCACATCACCAACGGGGAATAAATCAGACCTTCCCTAAAACTATTGGGGCCGATTCGCACAAGAGCCTGATCTGCCAGATACTAACCACGTAACACATCTTCAATTATCATCGACAATATCCCATCATCGCCTGTGGTGCAAATGGCCGCTTTTCAAGTCGCTGATCGACCGCTTTGGGTCGAGGACTGCCGGTCACCGGGCATATGTAAGGTGCCTCACTTAACAGAACGGCAGTTTCTTGCCGCCGTCGTAGGGGCGCGCAAGGTTGGCGGTGATGAGGGCTTGGGAGAGGTCTTGGCCGTCAGCGAGGAGACGCCCATTGAGGCGGAAGTATTTATCCCGTGCAGGCGCGTGGAGATCGACGCGCACTGCAGTTGCCAGCCGCGCCACAAGAAAATCCAGCGCTTGAATCGCGAGTGCCCACTCGGCGGCGCAGTCGCCTTTCAGTTCCGGCGTGTCAATCCCAGCGAGCCGCACAGGAATATGATCCCCCAGCACTGGCGGCAGGAACGGATCATTGAGTGTCACGGTACACGTGTCTCCATCATAACAATGGTGGACGGTGATAGAAAAATAGTCTGAAGTTGTGGCCCCTCGCAAGGTCGCCTTCGCGCCTTTTCGTAGCTTGACAGCATACCCGTCCCATGGCATACTGAGAATGCTTCTCATAATCGTCGATTGAGGGTAACATGTACGTGTGCTTGTGCAATGGCATTACCGAATCAGATGTCCGGGAGGCTGGACGATCAGGCTGTGTGATGCCCTGTCAGCTCAAGTCGAAGTTCGACCTCAAGCAGAACGGCTGCTGCGGCCGCTGCGCGAAAAACATCCATGAGTTTGTTGAGATTGCTATCCAGGGAGCATCGACGAGCTCAGTAGAGCGTTAGTCACCCCCCACCACAGTCTCTCCCCACATATGTACGGGCCACCTCAACGTGGAGATGCTACCTTGATGAGCCTGGCCACCTCAGCTACTCGCACGCCTAGCGCTTTTGCCTCAGCAAGTTCGGTCTTATCAATCCCAGGGCTCTCACCTTCTGTGGTCGCCGAAGCCCCAAACGCGCCGCCGCCACTCACCACAATCATCTGATTGCCCAGCATCGCGGCAAGAATGGTCAACAGCGTCACCTCTTTCCCGCTCGAGATTTGCCCTCCCGTGGCGAAGGCCGCCCCAACCTTGTCTTTCATCTTGAAGTCAGGGAAGACGCCGAACTTGAACTGCCAGTTATCGAAGAAGGTCTTCACCTCTCCTGACATGTTCGACCAATAGACAGGTGACCCGACCACCACTGCATCTGCAGAAAGCAGATCTTCCGCAGTCACTTGCCCAACACGTTTCAACAGAACCTGCGCCCCAGAAACCGATTGTGCTCCGGTAACCACCGCTTCCGCCATACGTTCGGTATTTCCTGAAAGCGAATGGTAGGTGACGAGGATCTTCACCGATGGCGAGGCCTCATTCGCCCAAGACCAAGATGTGCAGCCGGTGCAAACAGAGATGACCATTAGGGCAAGGGCCAAGCCATGCCCTAGTTGAATCAAAGGAGAGATGAATGTTCGGTGTGATGACACAGCGTTACGGTCAGGATGGAAGCATGAGGCCGGTTAGCGTCGAATGGTCTCTTCCTCCATATGCTCTTCAACCGACACTTCCGTCAACGTTCCACGGTAGGTACAACGATGGCAACGAATCCGCCACTCCTCGATCCACTTTTCCTGCACATAAGACTGACGGCAGGTAGGACAGACAAACACGCCTTTTTTATAGAGCACTCGACGCTTTTCTTGCATGGTTTCCTCTCAGTCAACCTGAGGCGAGGATGGCACAAGCGGCGAGAAGATTGCAAGATTACGGGAGCGAATGCCTTCCTGCCAACACCTCAAGCAAATAGCCTTCTTGACTGCGAGAGAATCGATCATTACGATACGCAGATGCCCTGGAGATTCTTTACATGGATTGCTTTCTCTGCCGTGATCACAGGCGGATTACTAGCCAGTGATATGCGGGTGGCTAGAGCCGCCGGAGCTGAACTCGTATCGATTCACACTCCTTCTGGTACCACCATCAAGGCCGAAATCGCCGACACACCCCTAAAACGCTCCGTCGGACTCATGTACCGGGATCATCTCAAGAAAGACCATGGGATGCTCTTCTTCTTCAGCGAGCCTCAAGCCTGGTCCTTCTGGATGAAGAACACAAAACTTTCACTGGATCTCATTTGGATTGATGCGAAAAAGCGAGTGACTCATATTGAGCGCAGTGTTCCGATCTGCACGAAGACCGACGAGTCCTGTCCTCAATACCGCCCAAACGGAGACGATGCGATGTACGTGCTTGAAATTACGGGTGGGACAGTTGATGGGTACAAGATTGAGAAAGGAACGAAACTGCAGTTCGGCCAGCCTTGATGCCTGCCTCCACAACACCATCGATCATGGTTTTTCACGCCAAGATCTCAGCCGCTTAGCCGTAAGGACACCCTCCACACGTTCAACGGCTTTGAGCACTCGGTTGAGATGACTCGTGTCGGCAATCTCGACCACGAAATCCAACTCGGCCTTCCGATCTTCTCTGGTTATTATCTCGGCACGGCTGATATTCGCATTACATTCCGCGATCGCCGATGACACATTCGCCAGCACTCCAGTCCTATCCTCTGCAATGACGGCGATTTTGACCGCATGTTGACTCGACGTGGCCGTATCCCACTCCACCATCACCAGACGCTCTCGATCATAGTCCAAGGCTTCGAGGTTAGGACAATCAACCGAATGGATCGTGAGGCCCCTTCCACGCGTGATGTATCCCAAGATCTTGTCTCCTGGAACGGGATTGCAGCACCGCGACAGTTGCATCAACAGATCGCGGCCACCCTTGACTTGGACGCCCGGCTCTCCCCCTCTCGTACCAACGACTTTGGGAACGCTGACCGGGTCTGGTTGAATGGACGTTCCCGCCGATGTCGGAGGCACCAACCGTCCGACGACTTGAGCCGTCGCAACGTGGCCAAATCCCACCGCCGCGGCCAACTCCTCAACCGTGGCATAGCCTTCCTGTTTGGCGACATCGAGCAGCGCATCCGACTTGAAGACCTGCGAGGGGGGCAACCCATGCCGACGAATCTCTGCCTCAAGCAAACGCCACCCGATTTCCAAACTCCGCTTCTGTTCCTCTATCTTGATCCAATGTTTAATCTTGGTTTTGGCCCGTGAGGTCCGTACGAACTTGAGCCAATCCCTGTGCGGAGTCTGGTTGGAGGATGTCAGAATTTCGATCGTGTCACCGCTCGTCACCTCGTGCCTCAGTGGAACGATCTTTCCATTGACCTTGGCGCCGACACAATGATCACCGACTTCCGTGTGAATCGCATACGCAAAATCTACCGGCGTAGCCCCTTTCGGCAGTTCTTTGACGATTCCCTTCGGAGTAAAGACATAGACCACGTCGTGGAACAACTCAAGTTTCACGGAATCCATAAATTGACGATTATCAGGCAGATCTGTTTGCCATTCGATGAACTGTCTGAGCCATCCAAAGGCTTTGCTGTCTTTATCCTGCACACGCCCCTGCTCTTTATACTTCCAATGCGCTGCGATTCCGTACTCGGCAACACGATGCATTTCTTCCGTGCGGATCTGAAACTCTACGTGCTCGCCCTTCGGCCCGACCACGGTCGTATGGAGAGATTGATAGAGATTCGATTTGGGGATCGCGATGTAATCTTTGAAGCGACCCGGCAGCGGCCGCCACAACGAATGAATGACGCCCAGGAGCGCGTAGCAATTCATCTTCGTATCAGTAATGATTCGCAAGGCGGTGAGATCGTAGACCTCTCCGAACGAAATCGATTGCTTCTTCATTTTTTGATAGATGCCGTAGAGGTGTTTTGGCCTCCCGTGCACGGCTCCGACCAGCCCATACTCCTCCAACGCCTTCTCAACAAGGGCTTGCACCTCCTGGATATACTGCTGCCGGTCTTCGTCGCGTTTTGCCACGGACACGCGCAGGGTTTCGTAGGCCTCCGGCTTGAGGTGCTTCAGACACAAATCTTCCAGTTCGTTCTTCATCCACCCGATTCCGATACGGTTGGCCAACGGCGCATAGATCTCCAACGTCTCCTGTGCGATTTCCTGCCGCTTACTTTCTTTAAGGTGCTCAAGGGTTCGCATATTGTGGAGCCGATCGGCCAATTTGATGATCACGACGCGAATGTCATCCGCCATCGAGAGCACCATTTTGCGGAAGTTTTCCGCCTGCTTTTCCTCTGAACTGCGAAACGTAATTTTCCCGATCTTCGTCACGCCGTTGACGAGATGGACCACTTCCTTCCCGAATTCCCTCTCAAGCTCATCAGCCGTCGCGACCGTATCCTCCAACGTATCGTGAAGTAGCCCGGCAACAATCGCCGTGACATCGGTTTTGAGGGCGGTTAAGACACCCGCCACGGCCACTGGGTGTTTCACATAGGGTTCGCCGGAGCGTCGGATTTGGCCTTCATGCGCTTTTGCAGAAAACTCATACGCCTTTCGCACCATGCCGACATCAGCGTCGGGCTGATAGCTCAGCAGACACTCCAGTAATCGATCGATATCAGTTACGGTTTCGTACATGGTTCGCTATTCGCACCCGGCGGCCCGTATATCTCGAATGCGCAACTGAATCCGATCCTGGCCATTCCAGTGATTCAGTTCTGGAGTAAAGGCGACGTCGATGGGTGTCTTCAGAGACAATCCATGATCTTCCAAGGATTTCATCCCAAATCCAATACTATCAAACGGCAGAGATCCAGCCTGCCGAACAGTCATCTTCAAATGTTTCTCTCCGACTACGCGCGCATTGAGAACGTTCAGCCCTCGGACAGCGAACGTTGGCTCGGGATTCCCCGCGCCGAATGGATGCAGCGTCCCGATTTCACGAATCAGCTGTAGCGTGACCTCGGCCAAGCGCAGCTCAGAATCCAGACGCAGCATGGGAACGCTGTGAGTATTCCTCATCCACGTCTCGGCAATTGCGGAAAAGCGTTCGGCGAATTCAGGCAACCGCCCCTCCTGGATCGTAACCCCAGCCGCGCTGGGATGGCCACCGAACGCTATGAGGAGGTCTCGACAGCCGGCTAATGCTTGATAGAGGTCAAACCCTGGCACAGTCCGAGCCGATCCCTTCCCGATACCGTCTTCATTCACGGCAATAACGACCGTCGGACGATGAAAGCGCTCCATAATGCGGGCGGCGACGATGCCAACGACCCCGAGATGCCATCCACGGGCGTATAACACGATCCCTCCTGGCAGCTCCCGTGATTCCACCTGAGCTAATGCTTGCTCCACAATATCGGCCTCAATCTCACGGCGGGCTCGATTCAACTGCTCAAGCTCTTCAGCCAACTCTTTTGCTTCCTGTTCCGACTCCGTCGTCAGAAGTCTGACCCCTTTGATCGCGTCATCTAAGCGCCCTGCGGCATTGAGCCGAGGCCCAAGTTTAAACGCGATCGACTCCGCTGTGCACTCACGACTAATACCGGCAACCTGCTTCAAAGCCCGTAGGCCACAGCGGGTGCCGCGCGAAAGATGAACCAGACCTTCTCGAACAAATAGTCGATTTTCGTCGTGTAACGGAACCACGTCGGCGATCGTGGCCAGCGCGACCAAATCCAAGAGCGACTCCAACGGCACCGAACCGGAGCCGTATTTCATCTCATACGCCTGCGCCACCTTGTACGCCAGACCTCCGGAACAGAGCCCGTGAAAAGGATACCGCGCTTCGGGCCGATGCGGATTCATCACCGCCAACGCAGGTGGCATCTCCATATCGCTTTGATGATGATCGGTCACCACCACGTCGATCCCCAATTGATTCGCGAGGCCAATTTCATGGTGCGACGTGGTCCCGCAATCGGACGTCACTAAGAGAGAAACACCCTCCTCCGCCAAGGTCCGAACGGCAGTCTCATTCAGTCCATACCCTTCACGCAGCCGATGAGGAACATAGGCTCGGACTTCGGCACCGAGCCCACGGAAGAATGACAGATAAATGCTTGTGGCGGACATGCCATCCACATCGTAATCGCCGTAAAAACAGACGACTTCACGACGCTGCATGGCCTGATGCAGACGGTCAATCGCCCGTTCCATGTCGGGAATTAAGAAAGGGTCATGAGTCTGAAGCGGAGACATCCAGGCTGTCGCCTGGTCCACGTTCATCACACCCCGATTGAGCAACAACGAGGCGGTCGCCGAGGAGATCGACAAGGCCTTTGACAAGAGGCCGCGTTGGATGGGATCAACTTGAGAAAAAACCCAGAGCTTAGACTTCATCCCCATCTCCTTAATGGCCTAGGCCACACACAGACTCCCGATAACAGGAGAACGAGAAAGACTGTAATAAGGGGCTTCTTCTTTGTCAAACCGAAGGACGTCAAGGAACTGGCAGGGTGACTCGAGGGCGAGCTGGAGGTGACGCTATTCCCCTCCCTTTTGGACGTAATTCTTTACAAATTCTTCAGCGTTCTTTTCAAGCACATCATCGATCTCATCGACCAGCTTGTCGATATCTTCCTTCAGCTTCTTGCCGGTCTCGACCACCTTGGGGTTGGCCTTAACCTCCTCCTTGCCCTGCGGTTCTCGTCGAGGCTCTTGCTTCCGTTCCTGTTTTTCCATTCGAGCACCTCCCGTGGACCAGGGAAACCCTCGCGATCAGCCGACAATGGCCAATGGTAAACTCACCATACTCCAGGGTACTGAAACCCGTCAAGACGAAGGGGAGAAACGAAAAGCGCCGTGCCCCAGCTGGGACACGGCGCTTCCTCATGTGAGTGAACTAATATGGAATCGAGTGCGCAACCGCCTCTTATTAGACGATTAACGACACGATCAGCAACGCCACGATATTGATGACCTTGATCATTGGATTCACCGCCGGTCCTGCCGTGTCCTTGTACGGATCGCCGACCGTATCACCGGTGACCGCCGCCTTATGCGTATCGGTGCCCTTCAACCCCTGCTCTTCTATATACTTCTTCGCATTGTCCCAGGCCCCACCGCCGCTCGTCATCGAAATCGCGACGAACAGGCCGGTCACGATGCTGCCGACCAACACACCACCAAGCGCCTGCGGACCGAGAATCACACCCACCAAAATCGGCGACACCACAGGAATCAAACCGGGAATCATCATTTTCTGAATCGCCGCTTGAGTCACGATATCGACGCAAGTTGCGTAGTCAGGCTTCCCCGTACCTTCCATGATGCCCTTGATGGTCCGGAACTGCCGCCGCACTTCTTCCACGATCAAACCGCCGGCTTCGCCCACGGCCCTCATGCACATCGCACCAAAGATAAAGGGCAACATGCCACCGAGAAACAGACCGACCAACACTTTCGGGTTGGACAGGTCAAACGCTGCCAGCGCGGGATTAATTGCCGCCACCTCGCGGGAATATTCCGCGAACAACACCACCGCCGCCAATGCGGCTGACCCAATCGCATAGCCTTTTGTTACCGCCTTGGTCGTATTGCCGACCGCATCCAACGGATCCGTGATGTCCCGAACTTCTTTGCCCAGATGCGACATTTCGGCAATACCACCCGCGTTGTCCGTGATTGGACCGAACGCATCAATCGCCACGACAATCCCTGCCATCGACAGCATCGAGACTGCCGCCACCGCCACGCCGTACAACCCACCGGACTCCGCACCACCGCAGACCGAGTAGCTGCCCAGGATCGCCATTGCAATCACCACCACCGGCGCCGCCGTCGATTGCATGCCAACCGCCAGCCCCGCGATAATGTTCGTTGCATGGCCGGTTTCGCTCGCCTTGGAAATGTACTGCACCGGTTCATAGCTCTTTGATGTGTAATAGTCGGTAATGAACACGAGCGCCAACGTCACCGCCAATCCTATCAGCGCAGCGATGTAGTAACTGAACCCACTGACGCCCCCGACCCCGCCCATGATCATGAGGGTGATCGGGAGAAATGCCACGGCAGCGATCCCGCCAGCCACGAACAGCCCCTTGTAGAGCGCCGTCATGACCTCCCCACCCGGGCTCACCTTCACGAAGAGCACCCCGATGATCGTCGCGAAAATTGTCACACCTCCTAAGACCAACGGATACAGGATTGGGCCAGACGCCCCTTTAAACATCGTAAACGCCAACACCATGGCCGCCACTGTCGTCACGGCGTAGGTCTCGAACAAATCCGCCGCCATACCAGCGCAGTCACCGACGTTGTCACCCACGTTATCCGCAATGACCGCCGGGTTACGAGGGTCGTCTTCAGGAATTCCCGCTTCGACCTTGCCGACGAGATCCGCACCCACATCTGCGGCCTTGGTGTAGATGCCGCCACCGACACGAGCAAACACCGAGATCAAGCTGCCGCCGAACCCAAGGCTCAGCAAGGCGTGAATGGCTTTCTCTTGCCCCGCTATTGATTGTGCGACCATATAGAAGGTCGTAATCGACAAAAGTCCCAGGCCGATCAGCAACAGACCCGTTACCGCCCCCCCTCGAAATGCGACGGTCAAGGCGGCATTCATGCCATCGTGCGCGGCTTGCGCTGTCCGCACGTTGGCGCGCACGGCGATGATCATCCCCACATAGCCGGCAATCGACGAGGCTCCCGCGCCGACCAAAAACCCGACCGCCGTCAGCAGGCCAAACTTGTCGGAGACGGCCCCAGCGGCCCAGAGCATGACAAAGAGTACCGCAGCCACATAGCCAACGGTTTTGTATTGCCGGTTCATGTAGGCACTGGCGCCTTCTTGAATCGCCTTCGCAATTTCCTGCATCTTCGCATTGCCGGCGTCGAGCTTGAACACCCACATCGCAAGGTACAACCCATAGGCAATACCAGCGAAGGCCGCAATGATGGCAAACGTGATAATCGATGAATCACTCACTGGAAATCCTCCTGCTGGTTAAACGCACTCCTTAGGCCACACGGCTCTCCGTGGCTTCAACCCATCCAAAGCACATGCATGAGTGGGGAAACCTAAGACGGTGCGGAGTCGAATTCGAAGCTAATGACCTGAAAAACGCGCTTATTCTATTAGAGTTGGACTGGCCGGATCAAGACCAAATGCGAGGCGTTCGGAAACAGCCACCCCGTCATCTAGAGAATGGAAGGGGTGGCGTCTGGACTCCACAATCCTCTGTCTATACGTCCCTAAGGCGGTGCTGGCCCGCATTATTCATGACAGTTCGTCGCGAAATCCCTGGCGATTTTCGTTTGGATTTTCGTTTGATGGAGCCGATCTGTATATCGGAGACGTCGACCAAGATGCCCGAGAGGAGATTAATGTGTCACAAGACCCCACGCCGGACGCGGACTGAATTACGGCTGGCGGCTCATGGAAGGGTCAGTTTGTTTCAATCCTACGACGAACTACAATAACGGGGGTCTAGCCTTGCCGGTGCTCGACTATCCTCACACGAACAATCCTTGTGCAGCATCAGTGATCAGAGGCCACGTCTATCGAGGAACAGCAATACCAGTCATTCAAGGCACCTATTTTTATGCCGACTTCTGCACCGGTTTTGTCCGTAGTTTCCGCTTCAATAACGGCTCGGCTCTTGAACAAACAGAATGGCCCCTACTTGCGGCCTCTTCCATCACCAGCTTCGGCCAGGACGGCTTGGGAGAGCTCTATATCCTGACTCGGGGTGGCACCGTGTCTCGGATCGTTCCGAATTAGAATTCATTCCGCGTGGTCCATGGCTCAGCACTCTCCTTGAGCTGGTTTACGATTGTTGCCAACTTTGTTATAGTCCTCGTGGTAGGAGACTTATGGCATTCGAACCAAGCTATATCATTATCGATGGGCAGACCTTTTCGAAGGCGAAACTTCCCCTGGATAATCATGTCTACAAGAACTGTCAGATTGACGACTGCGACCTCTATTACAGCGGCGGGCAGTACGAACTACTCGACACCCATATCACCAACTCACGCTTGATCCTGAATCATCCCGCCAAAGGCATCTATAACGCCTTGCAGATCTTCAAGATGAAATCACCGGGATCATCCATCATCTTCGAGTAACGTCTCGAAGCAGGCCCTTCTTGTCCTATACCTACGATTACACAAAGTCGACGACAGGTGAGAGCGCCGCTCGGAGATATTGGCGCACCATGAAGATGACGCTGACCCGCAGCGTCAGAGCCAAGACGTTCCAATTCGACGGTCGGGAGTACGAGTACCTATACCACCCGTATAACAGGACTTGGAAAAACGAGCGTGGCGTCGAAATCCCCATCTTCCGTGAGCTCCTCCTCAAATATGCAGGCAAACGAGTGCTCGAAGTGGGCAACGTCCTCTCTCACTATTTTCCCATTCGTCATGAGGTCATCGACAAATATGAGGTTAGCTCAGGCGTCATCAATCAGGATATCGTCGAGTTTGTCCCGCAGGACAAATACGATCTGATTATCAGCATCTCGACCTTGGAGCATGTCGGGTGGGACGAACAGCCACAGAAACCAGGTAAACTGCTGCAGGCGATTGATCATCTGCGAGCCACGTGCCTCGCTCCATCCGGCCGGCTCGTGGCGAGCCTCCCGATTGGGTACAACCGCTACTTCGATTATTTGCAGAAAAACGGCAAGAGTCCGTTCACGACTCAACACTTCCTCAAGCGGATCTCAAAACAGAACTACTGGGTGGAGTCTGATTGGAATGGGTGCAAGGACGCGACCTACGGCCGATTCGTCGCCCATGCCATCGTAATCGGCAGCATCCAGGGATGACACAGCGATCGAGTACGAACTATCTTAATCTCTGAGTAAAGGGGAACGGTCCCCCTGGATTTCATCACGAAGATTAGACGGCGATTGCTAACGAACATGCCTCGCAAACTAGCAAGCCACCGCCTTCTGGCCGCTCGCCCGTGAAGCGTGGTTCGAGTAGTAGCGCGCAGCATGGACAGACCGCCGTTTCGCCACCCTCTTGGCTCGTTTTCTGAAACCACCACAGGTAGCAACGTCGCCATTCACTGAGCTGCCGTGCTAGAGAGAGACCGCGCCGATTCACGGCGCTTGCCGGATCGCTCAGTTGGTTGGCCGCCCAATCCTCGAACTCGCCCGAGTCAAGCCACAACACATTGAATGCTTCATGGAACGCGCACCACCTTTCCACACTCTCAGCAACAGACGCGTTCATCCCTATTCGCTCCGGAGGCACCTCAAGGTTACAACGCGCGCACGACAGCGGATTCGGGCTGAAGTGTGGCTGAAGAACGATGGACATCGCCGAGTCACATGCACAGATCTCGTGGTCGGGGGTCACCGCTCGCGGACGGAGCCTCCAATATGGGTCACCCTCGTCAGGCATGCATTCGCCCCTTTAACTGGTGAGTATCTTGATCAGAATATTATCGTGACCACATTCCACAAGGCTCAGCGATTCTCCCGACTTCCCAAGGACGTGTCAAGCCGCTGGAGGGAGGGGACATCGGCAAAACAGGGACAGGCACCGGCTATGCCGGAGCCTGTCCCTTTACTTCACTGCGCCTTGTTCATGACGGTTTGTGACGAAATCGCGTGGACAGTGTCCCTCGTCCGAAAAGCAATCAATGGTTCCTGGACATTTTCAGTCTCGGCACGATTTCTGTTCCTGGCTGGAGCACCCGACTAGCCCTCTCCTTTTAATCGTTTCCCGATCCATAATGGATTTCTACGACAATCCAATACGGCATGCACATGAACGATGTTTTCCTGCACGCTGTAGTAAATGGCGAACGGGAAACGCTTGGAGAGGCAACGGTGATGGTCATATACGACTTGATGGATTCCGCCGTACAGGAGAAGAGAATCAATATCTGAGAACAAGCAGTCTAGGAAGTAGGCCCCAAGACCAACCTCCCGACCTTCATAGAAGCGGAAGCCCTGGATTAAGTCATCCTGGGCTTCGTCCAGGATCTTGATTTTCACAAGACCTTGTTTCGGATATCCGCTTTGGCGGTCTCCCAATCGACGAATTGAGATTGACCATCGGCAAGTCGTTGGCGGCGCTCATCAAGGATGTCTTTGTGCCAGGCAGAGGACTCGATGGCTTCCGGAGTACGGGCAATGTCTTCCCACAGAGACTCCATCGCAGCAAGCTTCTCGTGGAGGCTCATCTCTTTGAGAGGGAGGTTGAAGGACATGGCCTCAGTATACCTCAGCGCCGAACAGATTCAAATCCATCAGGTTTCACGTCTTGCCTCTTACACGTCACAGCTACCTGCTGACGGGGATATTCTCCGTGCGCTTAACGATCTCGATCGGCTGGAAGACTGGATCTTGTGAACCCTGAGATGATTCAGCTTCGACACGCTGGAGGAACGAGGCAGGGCCATTCAATGGAGCGTAATTGAGCCCGACTTCGACATCGAACGTCTTGGTATCTTTTGGTGTCGGAAATGTGAATATTTCCTCTCTCGTCTCTTCTGGTTTTAAGACTGTGTCTTCAGCCACTTTCGCTGCTTCAAAGTCAAAGATCGTCGGCTGTCCCTGGGCATCCAGGTACGTCCGACCATAGACACGCTTATCGGTGAACACCGTTTTCAGGTTTTTCCCTTTGATGTCCAGATTGAGAACCACCGCAGCCCAAGCCGGATGGGTCGCCGGCAGATTGTGCGGCACGAGGCTTTGAACCTTGACCACAACGGTCGTTTTGTCGCCCTCGATCCTGGTCTGGACGTCCAGCTTCGCCGCGTCTTGGCGAAGTTTACCCACACGCCCTGGGAAACTATGGTTGGCGATCGTGCGCTTCTTTTCCCCATTGGCCGACTCTCCAACTTGCTGAGGCATGTGACAGGTCTGGCATTCTTTGCCGGACTTGACAGCCCGACTCTGATCCCAGTTCCCGAGCAAATCGTTGGCCTTGCCCAAGTTCGTCGCTGACGGCACCGACTGATGGCAGTTCAAGCACAGATCGGACTTCTGAAACAGACTCAATTCCATCGACTGATGGGCGAGATTCTGGACAAAATCTTTGTAGGATCCATACAACGTCTTCCCTCCGATCTCATACTTTGGCTCCGGAGGATGTTTGGCCCGATCCACCTGTTTGATCAAATGGCACTGGCTGCAGGCAACTCCATCCAATGATGGATCGCCTGCTTTTGCTTGATCAATAAAGAGTTGGGCGGAATCCAAAAACTCCCGCACATGCGGGGCATGGCAGCGAAAACACGCAGCTTTGTCTTTTCCACCTGGTGATTTAAGGTACGCATCGAGCGAGGCACGGAACGCTGGAGAATGGATGGACTTCGCCAACGGCGACGTTTCCCACTCTTCATAGACCCGTTCGTGACAGCGCTTACATTTATTGGAATGAGGAAAGGTCTTCTCGATCAATGGCTGACTGACACCGGTCTGTGCCAGCGCGGAAGTGACCGTGCCATCAGATAACACAACGGCACAAATCGTTACAAAAAAACTGAGCCCGACCACCGTCATGATAGACAACGGTTTCACGATTACTGGTACTCCCGCAGGATGTTCAAAAAGACCTCTAGTAAGGCCGCAGCAAGCGAAGAAGCGAGGCGTACGCTTCGGTACGTTGAGCTTCTGAGCGACGCGAGAACACCGCTGGAGGGTTTTTTCAACATCCTGCTAGGAGAGTGATTTGACACGATACGTCAGAAAATGCCGCTGGGTATATTCTTGGATGATTTGCTTCGCCTCTTCCCGTTCTTTCTCGGTCTGCAAGGAAGCAAGATACTTGTCCGTCAGCATAGGTTCCGGCGTAGGAATGAGCGCGTAGGTGAGCACTGCTTCGATCGACGAAGCGGCAGTGCCGGCCGGGAGCGTCAGCGCAAATGGAACCTTCCTCGTGTTGCCACCCTTGATGAAGGGATCAGGAATCGGACCGCGAAGGATCTTGTCGTACGGCAACCCAAATTGCTTCGTCTCTTCCGCTAAGGTCCTGCCTGCCGCGTCCTTCGCCGTAACAGTCAGGAAGAACTGTTTCAATACCGGATCGCCATCAGGGAAACTGTGCGGAAGACTGCCGACCTTCACGAGTCCGGTTCCCTCCACCACCGTGCCGGCCTTCGTCACATCCACATCGATGCGAGGCATCCATTCCGCCTGCAGATTCCGATTCTTGAGCATCGTACCGGCGACGACGACACCCCGAAACCAGTGGCGTCCGATGGCTCTCGTCATGGCCCCACGTCTCGACGTAGAACTACCGGTCGACGGCTCCATGTGGCAATCCTGACAGATCGTTCCCTCGAGAATTTCTCCCGGCAGATTCTTCTGCGCCACATCCTTTACTTTGTCGAAATGACAAGCAGCACAATAATTGGCTCCTCGAAAGTGCTCAGACTGCGCGGCAGGATGGACAAGATTTTCTTCGGGATTGGGATAGGGGCCATAGAGTGTGTTGCCTGGCTGTAGTTTAAATGTCGGTGGTGAGTTCAATCCCTTTTCCATTCCATTCATCAAATGGCAAGCCGAACACCCGATTCCTTCGATTCCCGACTTGCGGGCAAGCACGTCCGCCACGATCTTCTCGGCATGCTGAGGGAACACGGTAACGGCAGGCACATGACAGGAGAGGCATCGTCCCTGTTCGGTCGCTGTCGGATTCGTCTGTTTCCAAAGACCCAACACCGTTCGAAAGACAGGTGACTCTAGCGACGTGCCATGTAAAAGGGCCGCGTCCACTCGGCCAAAAGTCTTCAAATCCGGCGTCTGCTCTCTGACGCCCTTCCACTCTTCATAATGACGCTCATGGCACTGTTTGCAGTCTTCAGAACGGATGAAGATTTTCTCAATTTCAGCTACCCACTCAGGCACAGACCGACTATTCGCCTCCTGAGCAATCGCCTGGTCGTGATAGAGGCTAGTCAGACAACCCGCCATCACTAGCATCCCGATTATGCCGACGATTCGGAGACTTACCATGTTCAAACGACCTTCACTCCTTAATCCCGCTTACAACCGACAAAGTGAAAGTTCACCCCCCAGCCGACCGGATCACCTGGATCGGCCGGCTCATAGGTGCCGACCGTGAAATTGCATTCCTTCATGGCCTTCTTAATGGCTCGTCCGAAATCCGCCATAGTTCGGATCTCCTGCTTATCGATTTCCTTAATGACGGAACGAACCTTGATCCCTGCGTAATCCGCGCGTGAACTCCCGATCACCTCGAACACGGCGACTCCCTGCGGCTGCTGGAGCTTCAGTTCTTGCTGAATGTCCTCGTCTACGGCTCCGACGACGATCCCGAATTCCTCACCGAGTCGAGTCGCTTCTTCCTCCGTCATCCCCTCGGATTGCCCCGCAGCCCGCGTGGCCTCCACACCGGCGAAGAGGAATAGACTCAACAGTGCGACTCCCAACACTCCTGCTCCAATCACCTAACATCCCTCCGAACCTGATACCGACTCATCTTGGTTCGCAGGATGCTCAAACAGACTGTTCAGCAAGGCCGCAGGGAGTCTGGCAACTGAGGCGTGCCCTCTGGGGTACGTCGCAAGGAGACGGACGACCGAGAACGAAGCTGACAGCCTATTTCAGCATCCTGTTACAGTTTGGCGACAGGATCGATGCTCAGTTGAAACCATGGCGCCACAGCCTTCTGGCCGTTTCGCTCTTTGTTTTCCCCATTCCACACAGCGAATGACACGGTCTGCATACGACCAGGAACGAGTGTGGCTTCATTCTCCTGTTCCTCGCTCACCAAAGGGCGGCGCATCACGACATGCCAGACACCATCCTTCCAGACCGCCTGTCCCTGCACCCGCCCTTGTTTATCCTTTGTGGTCAACGTGCTGAATCCCCCACCGATCAAATCCTCGACTGAGGACACCCGCCTCGGAATGACTTCGAATGTCCGAACCCCACCCTCTTTCTTTTCCGATGTCCGAGCTGCCCGTCGATCGATGTCGGTTTGCCAGTCCGCCTTCCAATGCCAAATATTGACGTAGTGGTCCAGCTGCCCCATGCAGAAAAATGCCGGCGCATCGCCGAGCGGAAGACCAATGGCGACGCCATCCCGGAAGGTCCCCGGAGTAAGCCGATCATTCTTCGTGTTGTCCTGCCATTCCAGTAGAAAGGCGATCTCGGTCCCGTTGTGGATGGACCGTACGGTTAGTGCATGCACCGTGGGTTCCGGCCACACCGGTCTCGTGATCACCTGCCCGCTCAGGGGAATCGTGATTGGTGAGACCTGTTGCCAAGCAGTATCATCGGCAGCATTCGGCAGATCACCGTGGACCACGTACGATCTGATGGTCATCCCCTCGGAACTGACCAGCGGAATCCCAAACGCCCCGAGCACACTGGCAACGACAATCAGGCCAGAAAAAAACCCAATGAGGTGAGAGCGGGAACTGTCGATGTACGTCATTCGCACCGCACAGGGCTCCGAGAGAAAACCGAACTCAGAATACCACAAAACCCGTGCGGGACAAATGTGAAGGATCGAGGTGGGGGTTAGACGGGCTTCAGACGGCGGATCTTGTTTTCTCCACGTTCGCAGATGTAGAGATGGCCTTGTGAATCCATGGCCAACCCGACGGGTGAATTCACCACGGCTTCAATCGCCAACAGGCCGTCGCCGTGTTTCAACATCCCTGCCGATTCCTTGGCGACAAATCGAGCGGCGCCGCAGCCACCGATATTCTTATCCTCATACCCACTGTCGCCATTCCCCGCCACCGTGGTTATGACACCGGTCTTCACATCTACCTTACGGACCCGATGATTCATGGTATCGGAAATGTATAGATTGCCGTCGTGATCAAAGACCACGGCCTCTGGGGCGTGGAGCATGGCTCTAACGGCCGGCTTATCGTCACCGTCATATCCGTATCGGCAGACCCCTGCGACCGTCGAAATAATTCCCGTCTGGGAATCGATTTTTCTGACACGATTGCTGCCCTTGTCGACCACATACACATCGCCCTTTGCATCGACCGCGAGCCCGACAATGTCGTAGAGACGCGCCTCCATCGCGGGCCTCCCATCGTCCAGATACATCGACATATCCAGCCCATCGGAACAGACCGGCATGAGCCATCCCTGATCATCGCTGAAATCAATTCCGATCGCATCGCCTGACAGCACCACCAAATTCCTCGCCACCAAGGGCTGTTCTCGCGCCTCATCTTCAGCCGTCCAGGCCCCAGCAATCGTCGTCACCATTCCCGTCTTGGGATCATACCGCCTGACCTTGTGCGCTTGGGTATCAGCGATGAAGAGGACATCATCGCGATCAAAGGTGATCGCCGCAGGCCAGGTCAGATTGACATCCAACGCGGGGCCGTCCCCATTGAACCCATGCTGACCGTTACCAACCACCGTCGTAATGATGCCCGTCTCATGATCAATTTTCCGAATCCGGTTGCTCCCGGAATCACAGATATACAAATTATTGTGGGAATCAAACGCGAGGCCTAAGGGCAGATAGAGTCCTGCTTCTGCACAGGAGCCCTCATCTCCGCTATAGCAAGTTTCCCCTATGCCGGCGAAATTGTGGAGCGTGCCTTGTAGCAGGTCAATGCGCCGGACTCGATCAGATCCCGATTCAGCGAAGTACAGCCACTTCTCTTCGTTGTCCAGTGCAACGTGATGGGGGAGCGGGATTCCGGCCTTCACCGCGCGCTTGCCGTCACCTGTACTTCGGGCCTTGCCGTTTCCGGCAAAGGTTTCAATGTAACCAGCAACTAAGCCAAGTTCGGTTTCCATAAGTACGACGCTCTCTAGAGGACTGTTAAAAGATTATCTTGCCGCTCACACACGCTCGACTCTCGGCGCAGGATGTTCAAAAAGACCTTCGTTCTCACCCGCCCCCCTGCGCGCCCACTTCGCTAACTCAGGCCGCATCGAAGAATCTGCGAGGCATGCCAAGACGCGCATTTCACCGATCAAGGCCGCAGCGCGCGAAGAGGCAAGGCGTAGGCTTCGGTATGTTAAGCCTCTAAGCGACGCGAGACGCCGCTGGAGGACTTTTCAACATATTGCTAGGAACGTGAAACCGGCTGTGCAGCAGCCCCGGCAGCTTGATTCAATGTGGCACTCTGAGTGGGCGCTGCAGTCACGGCTTGCGGCGCCGTCGCTTGTTGAGCCGCGGCCTGCGCTTCAGCCTCGATCGCATCCGCCTCATGGACAGACTTCTTAAATCCCTTGATTGCCTTGCCGATCCCCTCACCTAACTGCGGTAATTTCCCTGCGCCGAAAATAATGAGCACGATCATGAGGATGAGAATCAGCTCGGTAAACCCTAGACTCCCAAACATAGTGCACCTCTTCCTACAAGTAAGTTAGGACTTCGGACCATCCTTCGGCTTCTTGGAAAACCGCTCTTTCAACCGCTTACGGGCCTCTTCCGCCTGGTCAAACATCTTGCACTTGTCATACACGCTGATAAGGTTGTAATACGCGAGCGGTTCATCCGGATTGTGCTCTACTGCACTCTCCATGACCCTGACTGCCAAATCGGTCTTTTTATGACTGAGCGCGATTTCCATCAGCTTGAAGCTTGACTCCAAGTGTTTGGGATCCAGCTCCAAAGTACGAAGATAGCACTGAATGCCCATGTCAATCGTGTTGTAGTCGGAGACCTGGGGATTATCCAGCTCAATATAGACGCCGGCGAGATTGTACCAAGCAATCGGATCATCCGGCGTGATCTCAACGAGGCGTTCGTAGTACCCCTTGGCCTCCATGTATTTCTTCTTGTCTGCGTAGAGCCTACCCAGATTGAACAGCGCCAGGACATCATGAGGGAAAATATCCAGCGCATGCCGAAACTCGGCCTCGGCTTCATCGGCCATGTTCTTCGTCGCATAGATCGTTCCCAGATTCGCGTAATACATGGCCAGTGAACGATTCATTTCCGTACGAAGAGATTCCGCCATCTCAATGGCTTTCTTGACCTCGGCCAACGCATCGTCGAGCCGCCCCTTGCTGAAGTACAATTCACCGAGTCGACAGCGCGCCTGAAAGTCATCAGGTTCGTCGACCAACAACTTTTCGATCCCAGAGATCTCTTCATCCGGAGTGAGCGGCTGATCGCCGGGGTCAAGAAGGGTTTCTGACTGCACTGATGTCGGTCCTACATTTCCCATAATCATCTCGCTCTCACACTAGGCCTGACCGTGGACGAGGCCGTCCGTTGCCGGCAGCACAGAGCCGGTGGCAGCCGGCAACGATTCAGCAACGGTAGGCTTCACTCGATCAAGGGTAAGTAATATAACTCCGAGAACAACCATCAACGTCAGGTTGGAGAACAGTAAGGCATACCCGGCGATAAACATCAGACCGACCCCATAGCCGGCCAGTCGCCCGATCATCAGCAACTTCACAACGGTGTAGGACCAACACAGTAATCCTGCCACATACACCGCAAAGGGGAGATAGAAGGTATAGCCCATTCCAAATTGAAAGATCCAGCCGATGCCTTGCGAGGCCTGCCGAAAGGCCGATGCGAAAGCCGGGCTATACAGTTCCAGAAGATAGTCAGCCACGATGAGTGCCGAAAAAATGATACCTGTCGCCGACCAAAACCACATGGCCCGCTTCCACTGCTGCCGGTTCCTCGTTCGTAGCGACAAACTCTTGCTCTTGCCATAGGCCACAAACACGAAGAAACTGGCTAAAACCATCAACGCCTCACCCATGCGATGTGATTCGTAGACCAAGGGCGGCGCCGCTATCGTTCCCGTCAAACTGTAAATGGTCGATACGATCTGATAATAGAGCCACCCGGAAATGCCCAAGTAATACGTGGCTGCCAGCACACGCTGTGCCGGCTCACGATGGGTCATCACGTATTCCGACAGAAACGCCGTCAGGACCAGCAACGTTAACCCGTTGTAGATGACTGCGCCCAACATGCCGGGCTGCACCACGAGAAACGCAATCGTCAACAGCAACAAGAGTGCCGCCCCTGCACTGCCAAGTTTGCTGAGCTGGCTTGTTTTAGGCCCTCCCCAGCGATTGATCAGAGCCAATGTCAGCGCTAAAAATAACAACACGGCGACGATATTGAGAAGCCACGTGCCCACCTCGGTCAGGGCGGTGAATGTGGGGGTGATCCACGGGTGATCTGCCGCCAGCTTGCTGAGATGCATCCCAAGACGGGAGACCAGACGATAGAGAATCAGCTCAAGAAAAGAGGTGAGGAGAACGAGCTTGACGGTATACTCAAATAGTGGACCGAAGTCCGATACTTTCCCCGTCACCCGTTCACTGAGCATTGCTGCCTTCATGACCATACCCATCAGGGCAGACATTATAGCTGTCGCAAAAAAAAGCGGTCAATGTGCCGCCACCGACGCCTGTCCGGCTCCTTCCTTCGCCCGTGAGATGTACAGTAACCCATCGGCCATCGCATAGTTGAAAGGAAGCTCGCACACGACTTCACTGATCCGTCCATAGACATACTGATACAGTCGCTCGGCCTCGTCGGGAGTCATACCCTCCTGCACTTCATAGAAAAACCCGAGGCTCAGGTCCTCCGCCGACGGACGCATAATTCGTCGAATCCCAT
The DNA here is from genome assembly GCA_919902665.1 of Nitrospiraceae bacterium. Taxonomy (GTDB): domain Bacteria; phylum Nitrospirota; class Nitrospiria; order Nitrospirales; family Nitrospiraceae; genus Nitrospira_D. The sequence goes on along the minus strand of CAKKRK010000227.1, from coordinate 7,882 downwards.
ACCCGCCTGGGTCGTTCATAATCGGCGCTTCTTTTTCCAGGTCGAACAGGCAGGGCTGGCAAGAAAATCCATACGACTCGTGGAGCTTCTTGTTTTCGACGATGAAATTCATGGTTTCGAGGGCTTCGTCTTCTTTTTCCGTGGGGAACCCAACGATGATGTAACAATGCACCGCAATACCAAGATCCACACAGTCGTCCGAGATACGCCGGACCCATTCTTGCTTGATCCCCTTCTTCATGAAATCCATGATGCGCTGATTAAAGGACTCCAGCCCGAAGACAATCTTCAAACACCCGGCATCCCGCATCGACGACAGCAGCTCGCGTGAGAGATTTTTCTCGAACCGCATCTCGCAGGTCCATTTGATATCAAGCTGTTTTTCGATCATCTGCTGGCACAACCGCCTTGTCGGCGCCAGCGCAAAGCATTCGTCGGTAAAAAAGAAATGGCGCGCGCCATAGCGTTGTTTGAGCCATTGCAGCTCCTCAATCGTCCGGCCAGGGTCTTTCTGTCGAAAATTCTGATGGTCGAGGGTCAGGGCACAGAACGCACAATCCTTGTAGTAACAGCCCCGCGAAAACTGGACCGGCAAGACCGGCTCCGGCGACAAATAGCGATCCAGCGGGAATCCATCATAATTCGGCGCTGGAAGTTGATTGACATTTTCAGAATAGAACGGTTGATTGACCGTAATCTTGCCATTCTGCCGATAGATCAGGTTGGGAACCTTACTGTAGTCCTTCTTACCCGCCAGCTGATTGACCAATTCCAGCAAGGCCGTTTCGCCCTCAAACACGACGATGTCGTCGGTTAATTCGAAGAGGCTCGGACAACGGCGAATGTTGTCCACGAGACGGGTGAAGATACTACCTCCAATCGTCACGTGAAGATCCGGGGCAGCTTCCTTGATCAGCCGACAGAGGGTGAGGCCAGGGATGATCTGAGACGTGGCCGTAATCGAGACTCCGATGAGATCAGGACGGTCGTTCACAATCGAGGGAATGAACCGATCCCGGAAGAGGCTCAGATAAGGATTCTGCCCTTCGTCACGAATGACCTTCATCAAATCTTTCGAGGAATAGATGGAGTAGTTCCCAAATTGATTATCCACAACCGTGAGCCTGGTCGGAAAATATACGGAGGAAACAACTTCCAACCATTTGTCGATCATGAATAAGCTCGCACGATAGGCGTCAGGATCGTAAAATCCTTCGCTGCGCAATGTGTCTTTGGCGAGCTCAATCCGATCGACGAGATAGGAGAACCGATCGAGCGAATCGGTCACCTTCGCGTAATGCTCGCGACTTCCAGAACCCGTCTCCCCGGTCTGAGTCCGCTCAAGCTCGCGCTGCTTGGCGATCAACTGCTGGTAGACTTCAGCCGCATACTCTCTGGTCAGCACGGTATCCAATAATTCAATTCCAAGGTCGCGCTGCGAGACGTCAGAAACCCCACCCTGGTGCAAAAACCCGGTCAGAGACGGCAAACTGAGGTAAGGCTGAGACGGATGCCAGGTTGGGGGAAAAAGCAGCGAGACTTTCATGCGGCACTGGTCCTTTTATGCTTGAAAATCAGTGAGTTCGAGACCTAACACTCTTATACCCTCCGCACTTCGGCAAATGCAATCCCGCGGATGTAGAGAGACTGAAGCCCGTACCGGAATCTTCAATGAAAAAGGCCTCGAACCGTTCCCTCACTTACCGGGATTCCGATCCGAGGCCTTTTGAAAATTACTCGACGTCGCGGCTGTTACTTGCCGCTCTAGCCGCTACAGCTTCAACGTGAACCAGGTCGACAGCGACTTCATGCCGTTTCGCTCAACGTTAGCACCATCCCACACTGCGAAGGCAATCGGCACCGACATCCCCCCTTTAAATTGCACGTCGTTCGCATCACCGCTTTCCAGAGACCGCTTCACGACGACCCGCCATGTCGGCCCTGAATACGCTCCACCTTTGACGGATCCCGACGGTTCCCAGACACCGTTTCCGATGACGTCCTGGTGAGCTTGCGTGGTGAGGGTGCTGAAGCCGTTCGCGCTCAAATCTTCAACGGAACTCACGCGAAGCGTCGGATCAGACATGATGTTTCCCGACCAGATACCGGAGTTGAATGGTCCCAGACTCCGACCAATACGGTCTGGATAGGTGACGCCCCCCGCCGGCTCTTCAAAGTAATAATCCCAGAAAATTCCAGGATACTGATCGTCGACATCCCACATCCCCGCGCTGTCCTTGCCGAGGTCCTTCTGCCATTCAGCATTCCACCGCCAAATGTTGGTCGTCCCACCGGACTGTCCCATACACTGGAAGGGCGGAGCCCCAGCCGTATTCACCGGAAACATCACCGCAACCTGGTCCCTGAAGTCTTGCGGACCGATCGCCGTGTCATTCTTCGTTTGATCAATCCACTCCAGCCGCATCCCAATATCCTTGCCGTTGGTCATCGCCTTGACGAACACCGACTTCACCGAAATATTCGGGTGCATCGGTGTCGTGATGAGCTGACCGCTCAACGGAACGACCACGCCTGGAACACTTTCCCACATGGGGTTGGCGCCATCCATGGGAATTGGGCCCTTCACCGTCTTAGCCGGTATCGTCACCGGTTGACTGACGGCCAGTGGTACTCGCCCCAACGTCAGCATCAGGCCGACAGTGAGGGCGGAGAGAAGAATGGCAAACACCAATTTCTTGTTGGTCGTCTGCGCTACCCTCATAGTGCACTCCCTCCTCTGAATTAGTGTAAAGATTGTGTTCGCTCTCGAACCGTTACCACACTTACTCACGCCGTTCCGGAAGGCTGCCCCTCCTCACTCTCCTTGTCTTTCTCTTTCACATCCATAAAAGACTGTGCACCAACTTCGTTCAACAACATGGTCAACTCGTTCCCCTGGTCTTGTGCACCGCATTCATACGTTTGGCCTTCGGGGGAGCTGAATGTCGCAGGACGATAGTCGGTTTCCGTATAGGGCTGAGGGGTCACACCCAAGAAAGCTGTCTCAAAATCCATCCAATCCGCGGTCATATCGGCTACCAGTTTAAAGAGACCCGAGTCCGCCTTTTTGGTCAACATACGACAGAACAGCGGGACCCATCGACCAATATGATTCTTGACAAACTTCTTCTGTGCGTCAACCACGATCTGCGTCTTCTCCGGCCCGTCGTGGCAGAGCGAGTAGGATTCCTTGTACGCGAGAAAGTGCATGAACTCAAACTCGACACTGAGATGATCGAGCCGTTCATGGATGTCTTTCGACAACTCAACTCCAAAGGCCTTATAGAATCCGGAAATGTCGCCCATCACATGGGATTGCGCAAACACATGGTCATTCCCGAACAGGGTTTCGTAAGGAGGGCAATCCAGTGTAATCACGTTGCTGAACACCCGGCGATGTTCTGACTGGAGATCGCTGAGCTGCCAGTTGACACATTCGGAAGCAATCAGATCCTCAATCAGTGCCAACTGTGTCCTCAGCGAAGTCAATTTCCTTTTGGCTCGCTCGCCCCCCTCAGTGCCGAGGGCGACCTCTAATGCATCAAGGGCAGCCCGGCCATCCTCCACAAACTCGCCGCACCGGAGGTAATCAAGAAACTCCTCATCTTCCGGGTACAGGAGGCTCCAAGAGACCAATAAATAGATTTTACTTCGATTAAGCGCACGTTCAACGGCGGGGGAGTCCTTAATGGACACAGGACTCGGCAGCGTGGCGGCGGCAGATGCAGATATGCCTTGCATCGGCTGTTGACTCGTCATACAAATTGCCTCCCGACCACCTTAGCTCACCCTACTACAGAAGCCCCCAAGGCAGGGTAACAGGACCTCGTATGTATATGAAAAGGCCCGTGCGAAGTCAAGGGTGAACTAGTTCGATCTTGTGACATAGTGATTTTCTTCCAAGCGACATCGCAGACGATGTGGCGCAATTATCAATCGATCCCTTCCAATAGACAGTATCAGAAACGCCGCCAGGATGTTCAAAAAGACCGTTCGCGAGGCGAGAACAACGCTGGCGGTCTTTTTCAACCTCCTGCCAACTGCCTCGACGGTACCACACGGATTGCGACATGGTCATTGACGGTTTTACAGATCATCTCACACATTCCACAGCCAACACAGGCTTCCTTCATCACGGAAAGCTGCAGGGACGCCACGTCCATCGCAAGGGCATCCGTCGGACACTTCGAGACACAGGCATGGCAGCCTTGCCCTGCCGTGCAGAGTCTATGTGAAACTGTCGCAATTCCCATTCGGACATGGTTGATCCCCTCGACCGGAAGGAGCGCCTCTGTCCCACAGGCGATAATACAAGGAAGGTCCTCACATAACACGCAGGGCGACTGATCGGCGAAAAGTACGGGTGTCCCATCCCGAGGATGAGCCGTGATCGCGCCTGGCGGACAGGCCGTGACACAATCATTGCACTTCGTACAACGTTCAAGGAAAAGCGATTCTTCTACCGCACCAGGGGGACGCAGCCAGTCCATACGCATCGGCGGAGGCGGCGGCTCCGCTGGAACACCCTCAGCCTCTTTGACGAGTTCGCGCGCGGCTTTGACGGTAGAGATAACGGAGTCTTTCAGGAAATCCCGCCGACCGTATGAAGGGTTGGTAGTCATTCAAGCAACTGAGCCTGGCGAATGGTCAAAATAGCTGTCCATTGAAGCGAGAACAAAGCTGGCTGCTATTTTCACTATTCGCATTACATAACGCCGTCTGCACGGAGCTTATACACCTCAACACAACGATCACAGGCTCCAAAGTCCACGTCCCATCCAGGATGATTCTCGCGGATGAAGTCGAGCACATAGGGTTCCACCTTCGTCCCCATATCCTCGACCCACGAATAGGTGGGGAACCGACACAGCGGGCACGGGAACCCCGGCATAAGCATGATTTTGTTTTCAGTCTCAGGAACTTCACCACCTTCCACATCCACAGCCCGATCCATCACACGAAGCGTGTCGGCGGCCATATCAATCAACTCGGAATGGGTGAAGTACGAAGTCTGCCAGAGCCCCTCAAATACCGACTTCAGTTGAGGAGGCGGAATTTTTCGGTACCAGGACCGGAATTCCTTGAAGCGATCCTCCTTGCTCAGCATCGGCTCTTTGCCTGCCGCGACCAATCGACTATCCACGCTCAAACTCCAGAGCACACGATAGCGCTGCAAGATGAGCGTCTCTTCACCGGGGTTCTGCCCCAACTTGGTATCTGGGTCGTAGCCGAACACCGAGTCGATCATGTCGGAGATATGCATCAACTCATGGCGGCAATAGCGGGTCAATGCCGGGTCGTAAAAACGGCGTGGAATCAGCTTAATTCCAACGCCCTTCAGACCCTTCTCCTCAAACTCCTTCGCCAAGTCCTTTTCAACGGACCCCCATTTGCGTAGGATATCGACGCCTTCCTGAGCTTCCTTCAGCACACCTTTGACCAGGACAATTCCCACCTTTTCCTTCAACAGCGGATACTCGTTGAATGAGTCGCGGACGATGTCAGAAAACCCCCAGATGCCGAAAAGATATTGATACAGCTTCTTAAACTCCGCTTCCCGATCATCGAGCATGTATTTCTCGTAAATCGGGTCGGCATACTCATGGAATTCTTTGTAGTAGGTGGGATCTCCCTCTCGTTCGGTCTTTTCAACGAACGAATCGATGACTTCCTGGAGCAAAGCTGGCTGAAATCTAATTTCCATGAAAAAATCCTCAGCGGCTAATTGGGGGAACCATTAAGAAACACGGTGCACGACGACCCATGGACGACATAGCCATGGAAGCGGCTTGACTTGACCGCGAGGCATCTCTTACGATCCGAACGACCAACAGAATTATACTGGCTGGCCTGTTGCCCAAGCAAGGACTAGACGGCCAAGAAAACACGCTGCACATGCCGGAACCGACGATGACTCCTTCGCTCCCAGGTGTCTCCTCAGAGACAGTCGCTGCCTCACCACCTCCTATCGACTTCTTGGACTACTGGGGAGCCGACTGTCGGGAAGTGAACACGTTCCGCGGCCATTCGCACGGAGTCTGGGCGGTCGCGTTTTCGCCTGACGGATCGACACTCGCCAGCGGCGGCGCTGAACGCCTCGTGCGCATGTGGGACATCGAAACCGGCCGGCTCCTGCGTTCCCTGCGCGGCCACACCCATGATATTCGCGCCATTGTCTTCACGCCGGACGGACAGACCTTGGCCACCGGGAGTGAGGACCGCACCATCCGATTGTGGAACGGCAAGACCGGCGAGCCCATGAAGCTCCTGTTCTCACGGTACGATCATAACGTCTGCAGCCTGTCGCTCTCGCCGGATGGGCTCATGCTCGCGCGTGGCAGCTATAACAAAGACATCAAGATTTGGGAAGTCACCACTGGAACTGAGCTGATGACATTGCTCGGGAAGGATGAGTACGACCATCACTGGTCGGTCTGTGTGGCCTTCTCCCCAGACGGCATTCATCTAGCCAGCGGGACCGACATCGGAAAGATCAAGATGTGGGAGGTTCTTCCGAGCGGCGAGGAAAAGGTCCTCCACGACGGCCATTGGCGGAAAAACCAGGAAGATTCCACCGAGACCCGCGGCTACTATATCGAAGATGACGGCGGGTTCCAACAACCCATGGACTACTGGATCGGGGCCATGACCTTTACCCCGGACGCGAAACTCTTGATCACCGGCAGCCGGGATGCCACGATCAAGCTGTTCGAGATGCCGAGCGTCATTGAGAAGAAATCCCTCACCGGCCACAAGGGCTGGGTCCGCAGTCTCGCTGTGTCGCCGGATGGGAAAGTCTTGGTCAGCGCGAGCGACGACGAGACCATCAAGTTTTGGGATCTGTCCACCGGCCGCAACTTCCGGACACTCAAAGGACATAGTAGCAGTGTGCGTTGTATCACCTTTTCTCCAGATGGCAAACGCCTCGCCAGCGCTTCCTGGGATCGAACCGTCAAGCTGTGGGAAGGTGGAACGCCGTCAGCCGAGTAGCAACACTCCTTGCCCCCTCAGTTCGGCGCAACTTCGTAGACCAGCGTCACCGTGGCCTCAATCTTCAGCTCCCCCGGTGAGATCGGCACATCACCTGCGCCCGACTCCATCGCCATACGTGCCATAGCGGCGGCGGGCCTGACCATATGGCCACCCTCATGAATTGATAGTACCCGCGCGAGTTTCACCTGCAGCGCCTCGCTCAACACCGCTGCTTTCTCGCGCGCCTTAGCCGCCGCCTGCTTCAAGGCACTCAGACGTACCGATTGTTCATCGCGCAACCCCCAGTGCAATCCCTGAAAGCTATTCGCACCGGCCTTCAAGACTTCTTCGATCACCGCGCCGACTCTATCGAGAATGCGGATTTCCACCGTCACCATATTGCTCACGACGTAGCCGACAATTTCCGGAGAAGTAGGCGGCACATCAGCGGGGCGATTTGGCGGCGGTCGATATTGCGGAGAGACTGTAAAGGACGAGGTTTGGATACGTTCCTTGTCGATCTGTAGATCTCGTAGCCGGTCCATGACTTTGCTCATGACGGCGCTGTTCCGCTTCTGCGCTTCGGCAAGTGATTTGCCGGCAGTCTCCAAGCCGAACGTCACAAAAGCCGTATCCGGTGCGTGCGTCACCGTCCCGGTTTCACTGACCGTGAGGGTCGATGTCTCGGGCTTCGTCTCATCATGCGCCAGCGTTATAGCCGGAGCCCCTAACAACAGCACTAACAGCCAAGCGATCAACATGCTCGTCCTCCTTTCATCTCATCGACAGAAGAACTCATCTCGTCATGGCTCGTCCACACATCCAAGCGATCTGTGGCAGCATAGCGGCCCTTCGACGATGACGCAAGAAACGCGGCCGCCTCACTGCTACTTGACCCAGCCGACGACAT
>CAKKRK010000226.1 GCA_919902665.1 Nitrospiraceae bacterium | reverse complement strand
TTATGACACCCGAACTGCTCGCTGCCTTGGCTCAAGCCGAGGGCTCGGGTAATCCTGTGGCACGAACCTACTGGCGGTGGCGCGTCGTCTCCTCAAATCCGTTGGAGTGGTACCAACCGGCCTCGACAGCAGTCGGCATGTTTCAAATCACCGACGGCACGTTTCGCGAAGGGACGCACTACTGTATCCACAACCATGTCGTCGTCGAAGACGGTCCCTGGCACAACCTTAACTCCTGTTGGTTCAATGGCCTCTATACCAGAATCATCCCAGGTCACGCGATTGAGCTGACCGCCGCGTTCCTCGACCGTCATGTGGGAAAATTGGTCGGAGAGCAACCGGCGACGTTCCAGCAAAAGCAGGACCTCGCCGCGGTCATCCATCTCTGCGGTGCCGGGGCGGGTCGTGACTATGCAAAGCGGAACTTTCGTCTCACGCCTCACCAACGCTGCGGCGACCATGATGTGAGAACCTATCTGCTGAAGATTCAGACATTCAAACAGCAGTTTGCTGCGCTGAAGTCATAAGTGTGTGCCGAGATACACTGAACAGAAGATGAGGTCAGCTAGAGGACGGGACTGGAGGTTCTCATCACGATACGAACTGAGTTCTCCCAACGATCCTAGTGTGCCATGAAGAGCGAATGCATATCTGCACCATTCGCACAGTGTCATTCCAAGGTTATCACGTGAGTCAATCCATCAGTCTATTGAGCGCTCTCGTGACGACGCACCTCTCGCATGTGACTGAGATGTTCATGGTATGGTGACCGCGGCAATGTGCCACTGTTGTGCAAGGGTGCATTCTTATGGATTCAGATGGACCCAAAGTATTACGGAAGACGGTCTTGGCCGGTGCAATCGGTAATGTGCTGGAGTGGTATGACTTTGCCCTCTTTGGATACTTCGCACCGGTCTTGTCTCGTCTCTTCTTTCCTGCGTCGGATCCGTCATGGTCGTTAATCGCCACGTTCGGTGTGTTCGCCGTCGGCTTTCTGGCCAGACCACTGGGTGCGCTGCTGTTTGGGTACTGGGGTGATACCAGGGGCCGACGAGCGGCCTTGGCCTGGTCCATAATTTTAATGGCGTTGCCCACCTGCCTGGTCGGCATGTTGCCGACCTATGCTCAGATTGGTCTTGCGGCACCGCTCATACTCACCATGCTGCGTTTTTTTCAGGGTCTCTCGGTTGGTGGAGAATTCACGGGGTCCGTTACCTTCCTTGTTGAGCATGCCGCACCGACCGAGCGAGGCTATATCGGCAGTTGGGCGGGGTTCAGCGCACAGATCGGCGCACTCTTAGGCTCTGGTGTCGGGACCGTGGCGACGCTGAACCTCTCACCGGATGCACTCCAAGAATGGGGATGGCGTATCCCATTTGTGGCGGGAAGTGTCATCGCGTTGGTCGGCTGGTATCTTCGACGGCGTATTCCAGAGTCGCCGGCTTTTGAACAGCTGCAACGATCCGGCGTGGTGTCATCCTCACCCGTCCGTGAGTTGTTCACATCGCACCGTACACCGCTCTTACAAGTCATCGGCCTCGTCCTGTTACATGGTGTTGGGTTTTACACCTTCTATGTGTTTCTCCCCACCTATCTGACCAAAGTGACCGATCTCCCGATGGGAACAACACTGCTAATCAATACCCTTTGCATGGCGCTGTTGGCGATACTGATTCCGTGCATGGGCAAGCTGTCCGATCGAGTTGGGCATCGATGGGTACTGGCCGCCGGCGCCGCAGGTCTGGCCATCAGTACAGTCCCGTTCTTTTCTTGGCTGAGCAGCGGCCAGCTCGCATTGATCGTCACGGCTCAAATCCTGATGACGGTGTTCGTGTCAGCCTATATGGGTCCGTTCTTTGCCATCGTGGCAACGCTCTTTCCAGTCGCAAGCCGTTACACAGGCCTCTCAATTTCGTACAATATTGCCTCGGCTCTGTTCGGCGGGACTGCCCCGTTGATGGCCACGGTGATCATGGAACGGAGTGGGAGTGCGCTTGCCCCTGGATGGTATGTCAGTCTGTGCGCCGTCCTGTCGTTGATCGCACTGTCCACGATTCGTGAAGAGAAGAAAGAGAACGCCGAGGGTCCAGTCGGCACTCATTGATAGTGGCAACCAGATATACGGTATTTTTCATGAGCGATGCGTAGACCGCATGATCGACCAAGCGATACTACCACCCACCCTTTCCGGCCCACCGGTCTCGCGTTGGTGGGGATGTTTCCCCGACCTTCGCCGCGACACCCTTGGCTTTCTCATACAGTGTCAGGCCTATGGTGATGTGGTCAAACTTCCGATGGGGCTTGTCGTTAAACTACTCTTGCGGCAGCGTGACGCCGCCATGTATGTGCTGAACCATCCCACCGATGTGAAACATGTACTCGTAACCAATCAAGACAATTATCGAAAGGCGCCCGTTCCCCCGGTCGAATCGCGTATCTTTGGTCAGGGCGTGCTCCACACGGAAGGCGAGACACATCACCGTCAGCGACGGGTACTCCTACCCTTCTTTCATGGAAATCATGTGACCGCTTACACCAACCTCATCACGCGCCAGGCTCGCGACCGAGTGGCACTGTGGCAGGATGGAACGACGGTCGACATCGGACTGGAAATGGCCCACCTCACCCTGTCGGTGATCTGGCGCCTCCTTTTCAGTCAGGACGTGAGGTCCGAGAGCGATCCCATACGTGACGCCATTTCAGTCGGTCAAAGTCTTATCAAGCTCCAATATGATTCCCTCCTGGCCAGTGTGACCCCGCTCTGGGTTCCCATCCCACGACATCGTCGATTCACCCGTGGTTTCCGTATGATCGAAGAGAGGCTGTTTCAATTCATTCACGAGCGACGGATAGCTGCTGAGCCACATGATGACGTGTTATCTCTATTACTGAGCGCAACCGATAAAGAAGGCCGCCCGCTGAGTGATGCAGAAATTCGTGATGAACTCATGACCTTCTTGCTGGCGGGTCACGAAACCACCGTGAACGCGCTGACCTGGACGTGGTTTCTCCTATCGCAATATGGATCGGTTCGAGAACGACTGACTCGAGAACTGAACGAAGTCTTGGGGGATCGGCTACCTAACGCGGACGATCTCTCTCGCTTGCGCTACATGAAGATGATCTGGGATGAGTCGCTGCGCCTCTACCCTCCGGCCTGGACGCTTCACACCCGTCTTGCCCATGCGCAGGACCGACTTCCATCTGGAGCAGTCCTTCCACCAGGAGCCTGGGTCTTCGTCAGCCCTTGGAGCTTGCATCGCAATCCACGGTGGTTTCCTGATCCTCACCGATTCGATCCTGAACGGTTTTCAGAAGAAGCACAACGAACTCGTCCACCGTTCAGCTACATCCCATTCGGCGCCGGTGGACGGCGGTGCCTCGGAGAGTCCTTCGCAGAGATGGAAGGCATGTTGATTCTAGCGACCATTGCGTCCACGGTTTGTCTGAACCTAGTTGACGGACAGACGATCCAGCCAGATCCCGTTATGACGTTGCGCCCCAATGTTCCGGTACAGATGACGGTACAGCGGAACGGAATGACGGAACCGCATCCTGTCGTAACCTAGACCAATCCTCTCTCTCCCCGTGCTAGGCGTCCCGGTGTCGATATGGTACAACCACGTCCAATTGTTGTCGGTGTTCGAAGAGAGGTGCTGGCTTGATGAAGAATTCCATTCTGCCCTCTGCTTGGCGCAGCGTAGGGATTGTCTCCTGCTTACTCGTGTTGTCAGGATGTCTCTCGCCGGTTACCTTGACTCGAGCCGTGATCGCCTATGACGAGGCCATCACAGAATCGCAATCCAAGCAACTGCTCGTGAACATCGCCCGAGCACAACACCATCAGCCGATTCACTTTACCGGCGTCTCCAATGTCGCGGCGACCTTCGATTTTCGTTTCACAGCCGGTGCCACACCAGCCCTCACCGGAGACGCCAGCCGGACGATCTTGCCTGTCATCGGCGGAAGCGTGGCCGAGAACCCGACTATCAGTATCGCTCCGATCGAGGGGGAAGAGTTTACCAAACGCTTGCTCACGCCGTTCCATGAAGCCAAGCTGACACTCCTCTTACGGCAAGGGATCGATATCGATCTCCTGCTCCGGCTGATGGCCAAAGAACTTCGAGTGAACCAGAGCGAGGGCGCCATCGCCTATCGAAATAGTCCATCCGACAAGGCTGGCTACGAGATGTTCAGGCGCGTAGTCCTCCATCTTTCGGCCATTCAGGACCACAACAGTCTCTATGTTGAACCGCTGAACATCGAACGAAGTTGGACGATTCCCGCCGACTCGGTCACGGCAGAAGGATTCAAAGCGCTTGAACAGGAATATCAGGTGGTCTACAACGCGAAAGAGAAGACATTCACGCTGCGGAAGCAGATCGAAGGTGGTACGCTGATCACGAACTACGATCCAAATCTACTGTCCCGCGAAGAACGGGCCCGCTTGCAGAACGAAAACGAACAGGGACTCCCGCATGACGTGACGTTTGATATTCGCCCTGGACATGTCGGCGGTGACTGGCCGCTGAGGGGAGACTTTCGGCTACGCAGCTTCAATGCCATGCTGAACTTTCTGGGGCTCTCTCTCGCTGAAGAGCCGGAACACCATATCGAGAAGGATCGCCGCACACCTGAGGTGATGGAGAATCCAGTCAAGACCATGGATCTGATCCTGTCGTCGTCAGCTCCATCGGGGCTGGATCTCGTCATGAAATCCCACGGGAACTACTATGCCGTCAATACGACCGGACCACAGGCGCGCTGGAACCGTGAGGCCTTCAAGCTCTTGTCGCAACTATTTCAGATGACGGTTACGGAGATCTCACGAGCCGGTGTGCCCAGCATTACCATCGCCAAATAGGCTGGCAAGATCCCGTGCGTTGATGGGCTAGTTCCTACTCGCAGGATGCGACAAACAGGCCGTTCAGCAAGGCCACAGTGAGTGAAGAGGCGACTCGTAGACTGGTTTCACCCGGCTCGCCCATTGCCTGTGTGAACAGACGTCTGCCAGGCCGTACATTGAGCCTCTGAGGGAGACGAGAATGCCGCTGGCGGGCTGTTCCGCATCCTGCTACGCGTCGGCTCGATCCAGGTCCGGCTTCAGTGGACGGCGACCGATCAGATAAATGATGGCGGGAAAAATCATCGTGGTACCAGGGAAAATCAATCGGTACCCCCACCAGGGCAAGGTCGGCTTGAAAAATCCAAGGCCAAGGGTCAGCAGAATCGACGCCACGATTCCATAGAGGTAGGCTGGAACAAGCGTCGTGGAATGATGCTCGCTGCGTTGCCTGGATGCTGCGACGAATCCCTTGATGAGAATATAGAGGGAGAAAATAACACAGGCGCTCCCATAATACAGTGAGTAATCTTGCATAACCCCGACCTCGTTCTGAGCTCACGTGCGTTGTTCGACTGATACTGTATAGCGTATCGCCTCCACTCTTGTCGAGCTGCTTCCTGCATGACCACGCTCCGCATTAATCCCGAGAGCTTATGTGTCACAGGTCGTCTGGAAGACTGCAGAGTTCTCAAGCATTGTGGATCAGAACTGAGTCGTCTAGTACGGCCTAGACGTCGTGGATTCAACCGTTTCCTTGGCCTTCCTCTGGGCCTTACCTTTCTTCGCCTTTGCGGTACTCTTCATCTCCTGCCTCTCAGCCTTGAGCGCATCTCGCTTCGCTTTCATCTCGGATTTCATCTGCTCTCGTTTGGCCTTCATCTCCTCCTTCATCTGATCTTTCTTGGCTTTGAAGTTCTCCTTCATCTGCTCATGCTCTGACGCCATGTCGCCCTTCGCCTCACTGGCCATTGAACCCATGTCCTGCTTCATATCAGAACCGAGGTTCGTGAGCTCGTCCGCCATAACTAAGGGACTACCTCCGATGACGAGTGCGGATGCCATTGCCGATACGAGGATGAACCGCATGAATACACCTCCCCTGAAATAGGTTATGTCAATGTGACCGGCGCCAGGAACCGGCGCCTAGGCTAGGGGTATCGTGAGACAAGTTTTCTGGCAACCAATTTCGTGGTTTTAGACTCAGAAGTCTAGCGGGACAGAGGGAAAGGCAAGGCAAGAAATGGAGCAAAAAGACCACGGCCTCCAGCAGGTTGTCCCCTGGAGGCCGCGTACGAGCATGCACCTCAAAAGAGCACACTCGATGCTTTTACATGGAAGCAAGCTTTATGGCCGGATCTCCCACAACAAATACACCAACCCGACTGCGATAGTTGATACCACGACGAAATGCATGCACATCCTCCGTACTATTGATTGTTGTACCGTTTCCAACGCCGGAACCCAGCGCCTAGGTTAGGGGTATCGCGAGATAGGTTTTCTGGCAACTGATTTCAAAATTTGTGACATGCGGTATTCAGCGATGCTGAACATGAGGCGATGTTGACGGGTGCGCCGGACATCCACGCGCTGAGATCCGTATTGCCGAACAAGATGGTGTGCTGACCAGCCCAACGAGTGCAGAGAAAGGAACTCAGAGGATGAGTGGAGGAAGAACAGGGATTGTAGACGTCATTCGACTTTTCTCCCCATCAGAGTCTTCCCCTACCAGCACTGTGCCCAAGCCGGTGCCGGCGTAGGAGTCGGCTCAAGATTCGAGAGATCCACTTCAAAGAGAATTTCCGGACTATCGCCTTCAAGTTTTCGTATTTGCAGCAAGCCTGATCTGGTCGCCACGAGCAGCTGCCCTTCCCGACTCCAATCGGCCCACTGACAATCATCCAAGAGTTCGAGTTCGCCGTTGGACTCCAGCGAGTACCGGACTCTCAGTCCATCAACGGATTGGTCGATATCAAAATCCCCTCCCGCAAACCCCACGCTTTCCACACAGAGCACTCGTGCCCCATACGGCTGGGGTTTTCGCATGCGCGCGTTGCGTTGCACATCCCAGGCATCTCCGGGATCACGGATCGGCGAGTCCTCCGCTTCACTCCATCCTCGTCGTCGTTCGTTGGCAAATTGAACAACTGGGAGAGAGCGTAGCCTGTACGGAATCGGAAGCTTCTCCATCTGCCGATCGTCACGGTTACTATCTTCTGTGAAGTAGTAACCTCTAGTCCAAGTCCCACAGGTGGCGAATGCATGAAGTGCCGTCAGCCACGGAAGTTTCGACAAGGCGACATACGCCTCACCAAGTTCCCATATGGCGCTCGGTTTATGTGCGAAGTAGCAGAGGTACTGTCCGTCTGGAGAAAGATCGGATCGCCGCGGAAAGATGCGACCGCCCAGCCAGGCCCCGGGCTCGTATCGCCCTGCCGCGAGGTCCCACCGCCCCACATGCGCCCAGTGACTCGGTCCCCGACGAAACACAGCCACGACCGGCACCTGCGTTGCTGGAATGCAGTAGATACGAGGAGGGACCGATTGTGTCATGATCGATCAACTCTCGACAGCGGTTTAGCCATGAAGAGCACCGAGCATCCTGAGGATCCACCACGACCCCATGACGACGGCGACCGCACAGAAGATGAGGGTGACGCCAAGGAACTGGAGCAACCTGCCTCGTGACGCTGCTGCCTCTCCCTCCAGTATAGCCGTATCGCGCAAGACCGTTGCGCCGGGAGGAGGAAATCGCAGGGCACGCCGGACACGCCTCCCCCACCACCAGAAATGACAGCCGGCCAGGGCGATCACGACCGTTCCGATTCCCACGCTCCAGTTGAAAACCGTCGTGAGGGATTCTCGGGCAGCCTCAACAGGCATGCTTCGCACGCCTTCCATCCATGACTCAAACTGAACCGAGAGCACTACACTCCCGAACAATATCCCGGCAAGTGCGAGGATCGCGAACTTTCGGCTACGACGATCAGCTCGTTGAATATCTGCCATGCCGAGCACCGCGGGCTCTCGCACTTGCAGAACAATGATTCGGAGATCACACCTGTTCTGAGACGAATCTTGCCGGGCCAATCCGCGATCGGCAAGCAAGAGATGGAAATGTGCAGGAGCAGCGGCGTTGAGATCAGCGGTCCGAGTGATGCTCTCGACAGAATTATGGCATGACGACCAACTTGCTGAACTCTTCACGCGCCGCAGTCACGATGGCTGACGGAGCCTTGTCTGGGCTCCCGGCATCAAATGGTGGTTGGGGATCGTACTCAATGAGCAGCTGGATGAGTTGCGCCGCATCGGAGCCAAATTCTTCCGCGACCAGGGTGAGCGCCATGTCGATCCCTGAGGAAACCCCGGCGGCCGTGACAACCTTGCCGTCGCGGACGACACGGGCTTTAATCGGAATGGCACCGAATTGTTGCAAGATATCGTGGGCGAGCCAGTGTGTTGTGGCCTTCAGCTCCTGGAGCACGCCGGCGGCTGCCAGTCCTAAGGCCCCGGTACAGACCGACGTGGTCCACTTGGTTGTGCGGTGCACCTGTGCAATCCATTCCAGAACCAGCTGATCCCCCATCACCGCTTGTGGAAATGCCGTGCCTGGTACTATCAGGATATCGGGGCTGGTGGTTTCATCGAGCGAATAGTCTGCCGTCAGGCGCAGTCTACCGAAATCAGTCCGCTTCACGCCCTTCTCGCGAGCCACGAAGCGGACGTCGGTTCCGAGTGTTGGCGACTGAAGGACTTCGTAGGGGCCGATTGCATCGAGCGCCGTCATGCCGTCGTACAGCAAGATCGCCACTTGTAACTTCTTGTCTGGAATCATCATTGCCTCTCTTGGTTCTCCATAACGATTAAATGGCCTGTTCAGCCTACTTGGGCATGTACTAGCCGAGATTATTCATGACTGATGGGCAGCGGGGCAGCGGCCGCCATTCTGGAGAAGCCGACGACTCGTCTGCCCCTATCG
>CAKKRK010000225.1 GCA_919902665.1 Nitrospiraceae bacterium | reverse complement strand
GGGCAAGACCACACTGTTCCGTACGGATGCGGCCCACGTTTTCACACAGTCTCGGCCGAGAGTTGCCGGTCGATAGATGTGCACTCTCACATTGTCTGAAGGATCAAATCTAAGCGTCTGCACGCTAGCAGTCTTCAAATACGCGAAGCTGGTTCCGGTGTGCGTTCCTTCTCAAGTACTCTGTGGTTTGACTTCTCCATTTCTGAAAGCTAGGCTTTATCGTCGGTATCTCTTCACATAATATAAGAGGCGTCATGGACACTCACCCGGCTGACCAGCTACGAAAGCTAATGACTGAACTCAACCGCGAGCCTCAGCTCAATAAGACTCAAACAAAAGCCCTCGTGGATATCCTCATCGACATGGCCGACCGCATTCAAACGATTGAACAACAGCAGGGCGAAGATTATTAATCTGGCTTCTAAGCGTGACGAGCGTACTTGTAGGTGCGCAGTCCCTCGCGGACTGGCTTCAGAGTAGTATCTCTATCGCGGCCACGATGCTCTTGGGCCGCTTGTTGCTGAGTATCACCTTGGGCGAACCTATTCAATCACCCTATGCGCCCATCGTACCGAGCATGACGCAGACACGCCGAAACGTGTAGTACGGTTATCATTGGATTGCCCACTCAACAATACCGAGGATTACCAAATGATCTACTCGGAGCATCCTACAAAGCACTCCAAACCACGTCGCGTGGCCAAGCGCAAAGGCAAAAGCTTTAGTGGCCTCGACAAAAAGCCCACGAAGCAGCCTCCCGATACCAGCCGTATTCCGTGGTTTCCACCAAAATCCAAGATTGGGACGGATGCCTAACCGCGCGATTCAATCTCATCCAAAAAGCATAGAGTCTGGTTAGCCAGTGACTCTCAACCTAATCAACCAGTGCTCCAAAAGTGGTTGGGGCATTGGCTTCCCTCCGATTGTTCACGAGAACAGAGGTACTGCTCGCTTCTTTGTGGGGAACATTGGAGCACCATGCCCCTAGAGCTTGTACATCACATCCGTTCGCAGCACGTATTTCTCTCCGCTAAGCACGACCGCTCCTTCGTGCCAAATCGAGTGCAAAAATACCAACGCGGTTCCTGTGGTCGGCTTGACCGATAAGTAGGGACGTCCCTGCATGGCTTGGTCTGCATCAGAAAAAAATCGAGTTTCCCCACCGGTCATTTCATCGTTGAGATAAATCATAAATGTTACTTCGCTCTGTTCGTAAGTTTGGAATGACATATATGCCCCATCCCGATGAGGCTGGAATGTCTGCCCTGCTCGATATCGGTAAAACCGCCACCGTTCATTGAATCTTACAAGCTGATGACCATCAATCTCCTTCGGAATCCACAACGCAGCCCGGTTAAACAAGACATCCGCCAGCGGTTTATCATCGAACAAGACTCGTTCATTATTTCTAAGTCCCTCAGCGATGACACCACCGACAGTTCCTGTTTTATAGCTGAAATCTTTGCTCCTGCGGATCAGCGCCATGCACTCGTCGGTTGAAAGAAACTCGTGTAGGATAAATATCCTGTTGGAATCTAATTCTTCCTTGATCATCTGCTGTACTCCGTGAGTGCCTCGCCAGGAAAGGGGATGATACCGCCTACTGAGGAATCCCTCTTGTGAAATTCAGTATCCTGATTACATCGCCTCTGGCAAACAAGGAGACTGGGGTTCCCGCATCAAGATTCGTTTCAAAGCCATGTCGCACACCGCCTCATAACTTTCGTACGGATCTGCGTCGTTGGGACGTCGGGCCGAAAAATCAATTACGGCCTGGATAAACTCTGGATCAAAATATAGCGTCCACCCTCCGTAGCCCATTGACCAGGAGTCGTCGGAATATGAGGTCGGGTCTCCGCCAATATCCCATCGTAGTGGACCAGTGGTGGGTGGGTGCGTCCTGGCAAAGAAACCCACTCCGAGACCTGGAGTGATGACTTCCTCAACATTCGCTCGGACGCTCAAGCCTTCTGATCGTATGTTGGTAACACGGACACGCAGCGCCCCCTTCTCTACATAGATGGCTTCTCTACCCTCGAATCTGGCTCGTAGCACTTCGCAGTGGCTTGCGCAGGTTGAATCCATCAGATGACCTCGCTTACCTAGGATCGCCTTTAGCCCAGCTTGGGCCACCTGTTTTCATCATTATCTTGCCAGGACGAAGCTCTAGGCCCAAGTAATTATTGAAACCAGCTCGCTACCCTTTCTAGTGTCCTGCTTCAGCAGTGATAAGAAAACTACATTGTGTGGCGATTATAAGATTCTGGCTCTCTCAACATCCTTTTTAGGACGGCGGCGCAAAGCCAAAATGGATCCTGAATCAAAGCCGGTGGCAGGGTGCGCCGATCATGCCGAACGTTAGCTGGCGAATGTCCGCTTGTGGCCGAGACTTGCCGGTCGATGGTGTGTACTCGTACTTCATCTCCCAGATCACGCCGAAGCTTTCACACCTTGCCAATATCCTTTTCTGTTAGTCTTTAGTAAGTTTCGTGCCACAACTTCCGACTATTTCGCCAAAGCACGATACGGCAGGATTGATACCATACAGGCAGGGTTCGAAACGGCTATGTCCATTCATTCCATCGCATTTTATAAACCCTACGGGGTGCTTCCATGCTTTACCGATTTGGAAGGCAGACCGACGCTGGCGGACTACATCACTGTCCCTCGTGTTTATGCGGCGGGGCGTCTCGATCAGGACAGCGAAGGACTGATGATTTTGACTTCGAATGGAGCGTTGGCACACCGGATTACCGATCCGCAACACAAATTGCCGAAAGTCTATTTGGTGCAGGTCGAACGGATTCCAGATGAACCAGCGATCGAACGGCTCTGCACAGGCGTGCTGCTTGCTGGAAATCGAACAAGGCCGGCGCAGGTGAGGCTGTTAGATACGGAGCCACCATTGCCAGAACGGCCCGTGCCCATCAGGTTTCGAAAAAACGTGCCGACAGCGTGGTTAGAGATCACCATCCATGAAGGGCTGAATCGTCAGGTTCGTCGCATGACGGCTTCCGTAGGCCATCCCACATTGAGGCTGGTGCGCATCGCCATCGGACCAGTTCGCCTGGGCGACCTCAATCTGGGTGAATGGCGAGCCTTGGAGGAGGATGAAATCAAGGCGATTAACCAACTGAGCAATCTGTGAAAGATGACCTCTTGGTCACTCTGTCATTCGCCGACCCAGGATTGGTGAGTGCTTCTGTCACAACCGTCAATCCAGCGGCTTACATCGTTTCTTCCAGTTGCTGTACCATGTCCTGAATGGTATCGAATCCTGATTGCCAGAACGCTCCGGACGTCATATCCACATCCATCTTGCTCAGAATATCTCGAGGGGATTGCGATCCGCCGGTGGCGAGCAAGTCCAGGTACTGTGGGACAAACGATTCCCCTTGCTCCTTGTACATTCTGTAGAGGGCCA
>CAKKRK010000224.1 GCA_919902665.1 Nitrospiraceae bacterium | reverse complement strand
CCGATCCGTCGCTTGGCATTCTCCAGATTGCCGGCAGCGAGTTGTCGCTCGAGCTCATCGATTCTTTGCCTGGCCTGCTGAAGATTGGTTCTCGTCACGCTCAATTCATCTTGCGGTGACTGGCCGGCTGCATCTCTAACGGCCAGAGAAAACGGCACAACTCCGCAGAACATGGCGAGGGATAGAAGCGTGAAGGCCGATAATGTTTTGATGATCATGTCTCACCCACAAGCTGCTAAGGTGCAGTGACCATAAATGAAGTCGCGCTCCATCAACGAATTTCACTAGACTGATGTGTTCATGAAATCCGTTCACGAGGCACAGGCGGAAGCGCCTGTGTTGAAACCGCAATCGATATGGGCGCTTCCCCTCTCCGTAAATGAGGAAACGAAGAAAGAATCCTATCGTCTTCCTGATTCACTTTGCAACGGGGCTGTGAAGCCCTTCACCTAATGTGATGCATGCTCGTCCATCATCTGTGGGCTGTTGCTATATCAGCAGATAAGTTCGGACACAGCGGCGAACTGAGTGAGACGAGTCGCTGCCGGCATTACTCCATTGGGTAAAGCGGATCTTTGCTCGTAGGCCGTTTCACTCGTTCGATGAAACTTCCCGAGCACCGATAAGCTTCCTGATTCAAGAATGGGAAAATAAGCATGAGCCAGCTCGATTCCACTTGCACGTCGTCGGGTATCAATCGTACGCTCCTTTCGCGCGCGGTCAGCTTCAGATTGAGCAGACAGCCTTCTTGCGTGTACCCGCCCGCAGTTACCCGTGCGGATCGATCCGATCCTCCTGCAGCCTTATCAGTGTGGGAAGCGCACCCCGCTAGAAACATTGAAGTGACGACGGTAAGCGTTGCGTAAACGCGTTTCATAACTACCTCAAGAAATCTATAAATACCGACCGGATTGGTGATTGCAGTGAACCTCAAGTCATGAGCTGCGGATTGCTTGGTGAGAGCGCATACTCATCGCCACAAAGGTTTGCGCGTACAGATCACAGGATCGGCTAGATTGTCGGAGAAATACACGAAGGGTGTCAAGAAACGAGCAGAGAGGTCCGAATTTGAAGGCAATGTATCAGACATCCCATGGAGGGTGAAAGGTCAGAGCAAGACTTCACGCCGTGGTCCCCACCTTTTGTGGATAACCTTGTGAACAAGTCTGTTTCTTTGTCGGACTATGCTTAAATGACATGCCTATTCATCAAACTGCCCACTTTTTAGGCGTATGTACCATCTTGGAATAGCCACCACTAATAGTGGCTCATGCGTATACTTTGCGATGTTTTCGCGCATTCCTAGCAATGTGTACTCCGTGGCCATAAACAAACCATTCGGGAGGCACTGATCAACTCAACTCGTGCATCGCTATCCACAGCCATGAGAGTTTCCTGTGGATCACAGATGAATTGTTGCGCCTAGAGCGCTCTTTCTGATCTGTCAAGAGACGATCTGAACAGAATGCCGTCTCGTCGGGGAAGAAGGTAGAGCCAAATGGCTGGGAGCCGCACTACTTTTTTCGATACACATTGAGCCCGATCTTCTCTTGTCGATCCGGAATGGTCACGTTCCCTTCCGTCGAAGCAATGATGATGGTCTTGCCTGTTGAAGAGGGACCGAACTCCTTTGAGAGGTCCACTCTGATCGTCAGCACAGACCCTTCGACGCTCATCTCAACATTTTTCATGATCGTATCCTTTCAGTCGCACAAATGGTAGTTCCTTGATTTTGAACGTCGATCCCCCATGACCCATTCACGGGATTGACCTCTAGCCCGGATAATTCACGACTCGTGACATAAAAAAGCCATCGAGGCTCCGAA
>CAKKRK010000223.1 GCA_919902665.1 Nitrospiraceae bacterium | reverse complement strand
CGGAGCCTCGATGGCTTTTTTATGTCACGAGTCGTGAATTATCCGGGCTAGTGAGGTAGTCGTGGATACTTCCGGCGCAAGAAGAAGTGTATGTGGAGAATTTGCCCAGTCTTGTGAGGGACTGAGCGTTATGGCGAGAGGTCATGTGACGTCCGTGTCTGGTGTGTCATATGTGCGCCATTGGGCGCAGAAGGAGGACCTATGGTCTGCCAACGCTGTCGAGGGCTATTGGTGTGCGAGACCTTCGATGATCTGAGCAGCGGAACAGACTCTCTCTACAGGGCCACACGCTGCATCAATTGTGGGTGTATCGAGGATGCCGTTGTTCGTGCGAATCGTTTCCGTCGTTCGGAGAACATGCGGGCGAGCCCGCGCAGGAGAGGCAGGACGAGCGACGTTGAACGCATCACGATTCCCTCGGAAGTGTATGCATCGCTCCGATGAGCATTCGCTGCTGTGGCGAATGCATCTGGAAGGAGCTGAACCTATGGTGGGTAGTAAGGAGGAGGCAAAGATGAAACTCGAGAAGCACGACGTACCAGGTGTATCCCAGACTTCGGCGAGCGTCATGAACGGTGAGGAG
Organism: Nitrospiraceae bacterium; assembly: GCA_919902665.1. Classification (GTDB taxonomy): domain Bacteria; phylum Nitrospirota; class Nitrospiria; order Nitrospirales; family Nitrospiraceae; genus Nitrospira_D. The sequence goes on along the minus strand of CAKKRK010000223.1, from coordinate 8,932 downwards.
AGTCGGCAGTCTGTTCGCCGCAGGCCGGCCGGTCTGATGAGCAGGGTGCGGGAAATCGATTGTATGTTGGCCGATATCCAGGCGCACATGCAGAGACTTCGGCTGGAGCGAACCCATCTGGGACTGATGCGGGATGAATTGGCCTGTACGGGAGCCAAGTAGAACGGCATGAACGATGCGACGGCCAGCTCCATTACGGTGATTGCGGTATACCGTCCTCCCTCTTTCTTCGTCTGAGCTGTTTTGACCAGATTGTCGGCGGTCTATGACATCGCGGTGGAAAACCCGAACCATGTAAACCGCGGCGTGACGCTGATCGAAATGGATGGCAATGCATCGACTGCCAATACGAATATCCCACTCGTCGTCTCCGGCAACCACCACATTCGCGTCGTGCTCGGATGATCCATATGGGAGGGACCGTGTTGCGCCGTTGTGGCAATATTCCTCCATCGGCGTTCTTCCGTGTGGGGTGTTTCACCTCACGTCTCATTGGTCTACAGCTCTTGGTTCTTTCAACCACAGGAATTCTCGATGGGTTGAAGTGGCATGGTCCTCGCTTCTGCAATGCATAGTTATTCAAGCGCCATGAGCTATGGTGAAATAGAAAGGAGAGTCGGATGCTCAAACAAGAGAAGATGACGAAGTGGGAATTACCCGGGGTTCCGGCCGGAGGATTGCGAACAGTGGGGCAGATCAGAGGGACCAACACCCTCATCTTGCACGCCGGCCAAAATGGGATGCTCGTGGCTCTGGAATTACTGTCCACTCATACTCCCGGCGCGCCGGTGGTCGATGATCGGAACGAGTTCATCGGATTCATCAGCGAATTTGATGTTCTCCGCGCACTGGAAACCGGCAAAGATCTTTCGAAGCTGACGGCAGAAGATATCATGGTCCGCGAGCGAATCAGCGTTACAGCTGAAACCACGATCGAAGAAGCCGTGAAGACGATGAAGGAGAGGCATCTGCATAATCTCCCTGTGAAGAAGGATGGAAGGGTTGCCTACTCCGTGACGCGGCACGATCTCCTGCGAGCCTGGATTGGTATCGGCACTGCAGGCGAAGAGTGAGAAGCGTTGCCTTCGCTAGGGACGAAGTGCCAATCGAAACTGGAGTGCTCTATGTCCTTCTTATGAACGACGCAATGGAGAGTTCCCTCTCCAGCCGGACTTATCAGATATCTCTCATGCGATGGAGTGAATGAACATGTCGACACCACATCATCCTCGGGACAAGAAAGATCGATCGGTTCGAGCCCGAAAGCACGACCAGTACAAAGCTAAGGGCAAACTTCGGGAGCCGTCGGTGTGTCGTGAGTGCCAGGCGGTGTATCACAAGGGGCGGTGGATGTGGGGCCCTGTCCCGTCGGATAGTCACGAGGTGATCTGTCCTGCCTGCGAACGGATCCGGGATGGTGCGCCGAGCGGGGTGTTGCTGCTGACCGGTGACTTTGTCGCCAAGCATCGGGAGGAGGTAGTCGGGCTCGCTCGCAATGAGGAGGCTCGTCTCAAAGCCGAACATCCTCTGGCTCGAATCATCAGGATCGAGGACCAAACCGAAGCACCTGAAGGGGTGGTGATCACCACGACGGATCCCCATCTTGCGCGGCGCATCGGTGAGGCGTTGCATCATGCTCATCGTGGCACATTCGCCTGTCGTTATGAGGAGAACGAAGATCTGCTCCGGGCGAACTGGGAGTGCTAAGCGGAGGGACAGGAGTCGGAATCGCTGCCGATCAAATAGGACGAACGCGACATCAGCGGTCCTGCCCTTCGAGGCAATGTCCGATAAAGGGGTGCGGTTCATGAAGGAGCATCATATGCAGCTGACGCTGACACTTCAGGAGCAGGAGGTATTGTTGGAGGCAGTCACCAGTGCTATCTCGGACGTCGGTACCGAGGTTGGTCACACCGACAACCAGGCCATGCGGCAAAGCTTGCAAAAGAACAAGAAAGTCCTGTTGGCAATTCTTGACCGGCTCAAAGGCATCGGCTGAGAGCGTCTCGTCTCTGGACGCGAGGGCACCGGACTTAGGAGGCCCGAGGCGGCTTACCTGACGAACCGTGTCCCATCACCCTTTGGGCAATGGTCGATCCAGGAGGTGGACAAGAATATAGCCACGTCATCTTGGCGTGTGAAGGCAACGCAGAGGTGGGGAGATCATGCCCGGTGGCTTAGTAGGGAGGGACCATTTGCTGTAATTGCTCCCTGCCGGGAGTTTTCTTTCTCCCTCTGGGCCACGAAGGATGCCGCGGAACAAGCAAAAGCCCATCTCGATCAGACGGGATGTGGCGGAGGCTGTAACCCGTTGCTTCATAAAGTGGTGGATCTGGGTGAATGACGTCGGACGATCGAGCGAGGGGTCCCCTGGTTTGATGACGTGGTTGCCCGCCGGCAGGATCTTGCGAGCAGCCAGCCTTTCACCATAGTCCTGTTGCATTCATCTGTCGATATTTATTCTTGCTGCATTCAATTGGCGTGAGTGGAAAGGATCCCGTGAACGCTGCCGATCTGTTGATACGCTGTCTCGAACACGAAGGTGTGGAGTTCATGTTCGGCGTGCCCGGCGAGGAAACACTCGATGTGATGGATTCCATCCTGGGCTCTCGGATTCGATTTGTCACGACGCGTCATGAGCAGGGTGCCGCGTTCATGGCCAATGTCTATGGGCGACTGTCCGGAAACGCCGGAGTCTGTCTGTCCACGCTCGGGCCAGGGGCGACCAATTTAATGACTGGCGTGGCCGATGCCAACCTGGATCATGCTCCGCTGGTCGCCATCAGCGGGCAGGTGTCCACAGAGCGTCAGCATGCACAGTCGCACCAGTACATCGATTTGCAGGCGCTCTTCAAGCCCATTACCAAGTGGAATGGTGTGATCGCGACACCGACGATGATTCCAGAAGCGGTTCGAAAGGCCTTCAAGACAGCCGAAACAGAAAAGCCCGGAGCGATTCATCTGGAAGTGCCCGAAGATGTAGCAGCCGAGCGAATCAGGGAATCAGATATCTTCCTGCCGCTCCGGGTCCAATCACCGTGTGTTCCCGAGCCCTCATCCGTGCAAGTGAAGCGAGCCATCGCCGTGCTCTCAGGAGCCAAGAGACCACTCATCCTGGCCGGCAACGGTGTGGTGCGCAGACACGCTGCCGAGGCAGTCCGGCGGTTTGCGCGTGGGCTCAACATCCCGGTCGTGCACACCTTCATGGGCAAAGGGATTGTGCCGGACAGCGATCCCCTGTCGCTGTATACGATCGGGTTTCCGGGAAGGGACTATGCCGCAACAGTGGTCGAACAGGCTGATGTGGTGGTGGCCATCGGGTATGACTTTGTCGAATACGCGCCTTGCTTGTGGAATCCCAACCGAGACAAATGCATCATACACGTCGATGTCTCTCCGGCGGACGTTGATGCGCATTACGTCGTCGACGTGGGGGTGCTCGGTGATGTGGGGCAGGCACTCGACCGCATCGCGGATGGGATGACTGCGTTCGATCCGTTGTGGGGCGAACGAGGACGCGAGGCCGTCGTCTCCGGTCTGCACAGCGAATACGCCGGTACTCCCGGCTGGCCGCTGCGCCCGCAGCAGGTCATCCACGAACTCCGGAGCGCTCTTGCTCCGGACGATCTGGTGGTGTGCGATGTCGGAGCCCATAAGCTATGGATGGCGCGCATGTTTCCTTGTCAGGCTCCCAATACCTGCATCATTTCGAACGGCTTTGCCGCAATGGGGATCGCGTTACCAGGGGCGGTAGCGGCTCAACTGCTCTTTCCTTCGCGCCGAGTCGTTGCTGTGACAGGCGACGGGGGATTCTTGATGAACTCCCAGGAGCTGGAAACTGCGGTTCGACTGCAACTCCCACTCGTGATCCTGGTCTGGCGCGACGACGGATATGGCGTGATTCGATGGAAGCAGATGCTCCGGTTCGGCCGCACCTCTTCCGTGGAATTCGACAATCCCGATCTGGTCACCTACGCGCGGGCCTTTGGCGCCGCTGGATATCGAGTGGAAGGCCCATCCGAACTCACGCCGATCTTGCATGAAGCGTTCAACTCGGCATGTCCGGCCGTGATCGATTGTCCGGTGGATTATGGAGAAAATCTTCGAATCACCGAGCATCTGAAGCGCGTGCCTTAGCCCGTTCTCTTTCAGTCTGTCTGGATCCCACACAGATGTCTTCACACCCTTTCACGAAAGAAGGTCACATGTTCGTGGGGCTACTGGTTCTTACAATCATCATCGGATTGCCCCTGTCGGGCTTCGCTCAATTCGTGGATAGGGGCGAGTATGTCGAGGTGGCCAAAGGGACGAAGCTGTGTCCCAACGTCATCCTAGCAAACGCGAAAGGGATGCTTGATCCAGAGAACCGCTATTGGCGAGTCACCAGTAAGGCGCGGGTGAATGGCACACAGACTGTGGATGCATTTGTTCTCGAAAGTTCATACGACCGCCAAAGTGGCGACACCACGATCGAGGAACGTCGCGAGGATCATTATGCCACCTTATTTAAGAGAGACCTGGAGCATAAGGGCATGTTGGCGATGGTTAGCCCAAGAGATGGTGAGGTTCAAGCGATCGTCGAGATGTGCAAAAAGAAGAAATAGGATGTACGCTCCGTTGCGATGGCTTTTTCAAGCTCTTGGGGCTCCTATGCAGCATGCCTACTCCTGTCCCTCTCATGATTCTTCCCGGCTTCGTGCCTGGATGGCCGCGATCATGCCGGGCATGCGTGCCATTGGCCATTCAGAGCCCGTCGGCTCCGCATTCCATGCACTGGCGATGGCGTGCTTGATCGCTTGGGGTGGAGCGTTGAGCGTCCGCAAGAAAGTCCCGTGAGGTCGGTCCGAGCGGTAGTCCGGTTGTCTAGAGGGGTGCTTGAGATACCGTGCGACAACATCGCCCCTCATGCCATGCAGAAGGGTCCCATGAAAGAGCAGGGCGTTCCTGGTTCGTCGCTGTGCGTTGCCGGAAATCTTCCTGTCGTCGATCGCGAGGTCACTGATCCCTCGAACGCTCGTGGTCGGCTCCCACTGACGAAGCGTTGCGGCTAGCCGCTCTAGGACAAATCGATTGGTGGTGCGAATACTCGCAAGGTCAGGATGCCATTCGAGCGGCAGCACAAAGGCATAGGAGAGACATCCTGGGCCCTGCAAGACGGTCCCGCCGCCGCTCGCGCGTCGAAGGATAGGCAGGCCGTCTTTTTCGCAGGTGGTAAGATCGACATCGTCGGCCACGCGAGAGGCGCGGCCTAACACGACGAAAGGACAATCGCTCTCCCAAAATCGAAGGAGAGGAGCTCCACCCCGCTCATCCAATTCTTCCAATAATACTTCATCCAGCGCAAGATTCTCGGCGGGAGAAGAGAGGGTCAGGTCAAGCAACCGGAACGTGCGCATGTCACGACCGGTTCGGCATGAACAGATGTGTTGGTGATCCATCGAACGATTCAGCCGCTTCCATGATGGTCTCGCTCAACGTCGGATGCGGATGGATCGAGGCTGCCACATCTTCTGCCACTGCACCCATCTCGACTGCGAGGACTCCTTCGGCGATCAACTCGCCCGCACCGACGCCGCAAATCCCCACGCCGAGGACGCGCCCGGACTCCGCATCGAGTACGAGCTTGGTGAGACCTTCGTTGCGGCCCAATGTCGTCGCGCGCCCCGAGGCTGCCCAAGGAAATCGTGTGACCTTCACAGCTTGTCCAGATCCCTTGGCTGCTTCTTCAGTCAGCCCGCACCAGGCGATTTCAGGATCGGTAAAGATGACAGCTGGGATCGCCGTTGCATCGAAGGCTGCTGGTCGTCCGGCGATCACTCTGGCGGCGACCAGCCCTTCATGCGTGGCCTTGTGGGCGAGCATCGGCTCGCCCACCACATCGCCAATCGCGTAGATGGTCGGCTCGGTCGTGCGCATCTGCCGATCGACTTGCACGAAGCCAGTCGGTGCGATGGCAACGTTTGTGTGCTCGAGTCCAAGCTGGTCGCTATTGGGTCTGCGTCCTACCGCAACGAGCACGCGGTCGAACATCTCGGTGCTGGTTCCTTCAGAATTTGCGAAGGTCGTGGCCAGACCGTCCGTCACCGCATCCAGTGTTTTCACGGTGGTGTTGAGCTTGATGGCCTTGAACCGGCGTTGCATGCGCTGGTGGAGCGGCCGCACGAGATCCGCATCGACGGCGTTCAACAGGCGCGGCAGCGCTTCGACCACGGTGACCTCGGAGCCGAGCGCCTGATAGACCGTGCCTAACTCGAGGCCGATGTAGCCACCGCCGACGACCAGCAGGCGTCTGGGGATATCAGGCAACTGGAGTGCGCTTGCGGAATCCATTACGCGTGGATCGTCGAGCTTCAACGAGGTGGGAGTGACGGACTTCGAACCTGTCGCGAGGATCGCGTGAGTAAACGAGAGTTCGTGCGACCCGGCGGTGCCGGAGAGCTGTAAGGTCGTCGCATTCTTGAATAGGGCCCGGGCGTGGATGACCTCGACCTTGCGGCTGCCTGCCAGCGTCCGTACGCCTTTCGTCAGTTTGCCGATGATCACTTGCACACGGCTGCGAAATGCCTCCAGGTCCACGCGTGGCTTATCATAATGAATACCCCAGGCCGCCGCTTCTTCAGCGTCGGTGAGTAAGCGAGCGGCGTGCAGCAAGGCTTTGGAGGGAATACACCCGCGCAACAAGCAGGTGCCACCTAGTTGTGGGTCCTCATCGATCAGCGCCGTGCGTAAGCCGAGATCTGCAGCCTGGAACGCGGCTGCATAGCCGCCTGGACCGGCGCCGATCACCGCCACATCAACTCGAGCGACAGCCATTTCATCCCCGGCTACAATGTCAAACACGAATCGTTAGCGTGATAACAGCGCGCTGTTCGTCGCGCCATTCCAGTAAGCCTCTTAGAGCCCGAGAAACATGCCCTGGAAATCTTCCAACACTTTGACGATCTCGTTGGTAAAGCGTGCGCCGATCGCTCCGTCGACTAGTCGATGGTCGTAGGCCACGCACAATTGCACCACCCGACGAGGCACGAACTGGCCGTCACGATACACTGGTGTCACCCGTGCCTTACCGACACCGAGAATGCCGACTTGAGGCGGATTGATGATCGGGAGGAAGGGACCGGCGCCGATCCCTCCCATGTTGCTGAGCGTGAACGTCGCTCCGCGCAACTCTTCCAGCTTGATTTCCCGCGTGCGGGTTCGCTCGGCGAGATCGGCCAGCTCTAGCGATATTTGGAGAAGATCCTTCTGGTCCACGTGGTGAACGACCGGGACGATCAGTCCAGCCGGTGTGTCGACTGCCACGCCGATATTATAATAATCTTTATAGATGATCTCGCCATTGGTGAGATCAAGGGTCGCGTTCAGCTGCGGGTATAGTTTGAGTGCATGGACGATCGCTTTCAGGAAGAGGCTGCTCAACGTCAGCGTGGCGCCTTTCTTCTTAAATTCAGGCGCATACCGCTTATGCAGGGCCATGAGATCGGTGATGTCGGCATCCTGGAATTGATGAACGTGCGGGATGGTCGTCCAGGCTTGTATCATGGTTGCGGCGATCTTCCGACGGGTTGACGAGAGCGGCTCTCGCCGTTCAGACCCGTAGGGCGTGGAAGAGATATTTCCGCCTACGCTCGGGGCGGTGCCGCGTGTGGTCCGTTCCCGTACGAAGACTTTCACGTCTTCAGCAGTGATTCGGCCACCGGCTTCCGATCCTTTAACCTGTAAAAGGTCCACGCCAAGTTCCCGTGCGAGCCGGCGAACCGATGGAGGAGCTGGGATAGCTGTACTCGCTGGCGGTGGACTGGCCACGGCAGGCTTCTGCTCCACGACCGGTCGCTCTGGTGCCGGCAGTGACGTAGTCGGTCTGGTCTGTAGGTCTTTCCGTTGTGTCACGACATTCGGTCCTACGGCAGGCGGCGTCTGTGGGACTCGCGCCACCTCCACTTTCTCCAGCGCTGAGGTCGTAGCCTTCTGCGCCTCACCCCCAGCTTCGCTCAGCTCGATGATCGCCTGTCCGACCTTCACGTGATCGCCTTGCCGAACGAGGAGGCGGGCAACAGTTCCTCCGGTGGGCGCCGGCACGGGCACGGTGGCTTTTTCGGTCTCCAGCTCGATGAGCGATTGTCCCTCGCGCACCTGATCGCCCTGGCGCACCAGCAGTTGGACGACGTCGCCGCCTTCGATACCTTCCGCAAGAAATGGGAGCTCGACTTTCATGTCATATTCCTAACATTCTGAATAGCCGGTCTCGGTCACCGGTGCCAAGGGGCCTCTCCATCGGTCGAAACCCCGAGATCCCGTGTAGCCTGGGTGACCAGGTTCGCCGCCACGGTTCCCCGACGACATAGCGTATAGAGCGTCGCCACGACCAGATGTTCGGCGTCGACTTCGAAGAAGCGGCGTAACGCCTTGCGGGTATCGCTCCGTCCGAAGCCGTCCGTTCCTAGAGCGAACAATCCGCCAGGAATCCAGGGCGCAATCTGCTGCGGAACCAGGCGGACGTAATCACTGACAGCGATACAAGGGCCGTCGAACTGTTGGACTGTCTGCTGCAGGAAGCTCGTACGAGGTGCCGATTCTGGGTGCAGCAGATTCCAGCGTTCGGCTTCGAGCGTGCGCATCCTCAGTTGTTTGTAGCTCGTCACGCTCCACACGTCGGCTGCCACTCCGTAGCGTAACAACACATCCTGGGCGCGCACCGCTTCGTTGACCAATGGACCACTCGCCAGGAGATGGGCTCGATGCGTGGCGCGATCCGGCGCGGATCTAAATCGATAGAGCCCTTCTCGAATCCCTTCCTCCACATTCGGCGGCATGGCCGGCATCGGGTAGGATTCGTTGTAGAGCGTGATGTAGTAGGACAGGTCCTCCTGATCATGGTACATCCTCTTCAGCCCATCCTGGAGAATCACTGCCAGCTCAAACATGAAGGCCG
>CAKKRK010000222.1 GCA_919902665.1 Nitrospiraceae bacterium | reverse complement strand
GGATTACCCGAGCCCTCGGCTTGAGCCAAGGCAGCGAGCAGTTCGGGTGTCATAATGGCTGTCGAATGTGTCTCGAACAACGCGCCGTATTCTTGCCACGTCTGGCGGGGATTCTTGCTGAGTGCCTTCTCTACTGGAAAGAACAATTCCGTCGGTTTAGAAAACGTGTGATAGGCCCAATTGATTCCCAACAGGAGGACGAAAAGCAGAAGGGCGCTGATTCCCAACCGTGTCGCGGGTGGCGTTCGACCGACGGCCCGGAGAAACGTGCAGAGATTCTGCCACCGCCGATGAACGAAACGTGCCATCGACCTCACTGGGTGAGGATGGTGTTGGCGAGCAGGGTGAGTGTGGCGGCGAGGGGACATAGTGGCAGAGTACCAAAAACAGATAAATTCTTCCTCTTCGAGGTAGTGGTGTAGGTATGCACAACAGTTCTGGTAACGCTGAATGCGTGAACAATCTTGATTTGCAGTCAGGACGAGTTCAATATGCCCAGAAAATAGTGGAGATGATCCCATTCGTAGTACGCCGTAGGCTCTGGGAGGCTGGTATGAAACGATTTGTCGTGCTGAGCGTCGCCCTGCTGGCGATCCTGATATCTCCCTCTGCATTTTCGCAATCGTTCACTGACAAGGCCAAGAAGGACAGTGCGGTCGAATTCAGTGATGAGGACCCTGCGATGCAGAAGGCGATGGAACGTGCCCGGGCGGGCTTGGAAGATTTTCTTCGAAAAGCCGGATCACCGCCCCCCAACACTGATCAGTATTCGGTCAAGGTTAGAGTGAGTGAAGGCGATCAGCAAGAATATCTGTGGCTCTCCAACCTAAAGGTACAAGGAGAGCTCTGGTCTGGACGGATCGACAACCTCCCGATGATTCGATCAGTCAAGAAGGGACAGTCCTACGCATTTGCAAAGACAGAGATCATCGATTGGACGTATATCGATAAAAGCAAGAAGAAGGTTGTTGGCAATTTCACCACCTGTGCGCTCCTCACCAAAGAGCCGTCGGATGTTGCAGAATCGATTCAAAAGCAATATGGCCTCGATTGCGATCGTTGATGTCGCATCTCACAATCTCTGAACGCTACCAGTTGGTTCACAGAGCAGATCTGCTCTGTGAACCAACTGGTCCGCTAACCCCTCATTATGCCATGCCAAATTTCTCTGTACTCCTGGCCATAGAGGGATTATCGCGTGCATTCCGAATTCATGAATGGAACGTCGACAAGTGTTTGATAGTGTGGCAGGACTGCTGACAGGACCGACTGGTTCTCTTAATCATTGCTGTCTATGAATAACGTAAAACCAGCAATCATGAAGCCAATACAAACAACCAAGGTGATAAGTACTACCGCCATGCTCAAACTCCTTTGCACTGTCCCTGAGGACAAAGGTTCAGCCGCTTCATTGCGATCTCTACAAGCCCCCTAAATAACCTCGTGTAGCCGTGCCGCCTGATCGACCCATTGCTATCGTCTTCACTAGTGTATCTCCCCTGTCCTGTTCTGTCCTAAGCAATTGAAATAACGTGTATTTATATCGATCAGATGCTAGCAGTGTGATCCACAAGATCCTTCGTGTAGGTATCGATGGAACCGGCTCGAGTTTCTAAACTACCCTCCGCTCCAGCCTCATTGGATTTGGTGTCGACCGAGGCTGACTATCTGTTTCAAACGAGGAGTCAGTCGCCGACGGATACGAGGAAACAGGCAACCCGTGATCATTTTGATGCCTGAGCCACATGGCGGATGGAACGGTCGCAGAAAGCCAGGGCGTACTACGACGATCAGGTTCGCTCTATCAAATTCCTCGTGCCCGAAGGATTGCATGTGCTTGAAATTGGTTCTGACCTAAGGAAGGTCTGATTAATTCACGGTTCCATTCAGAAATCATTTTCTCGAATG
>CAKKRK010000221.1 GCA_919902665.1 Nitrospiraceae bacterium | reverse complement strand
CCAGAATGGCGGCCGCTGCCCCGCTGCCCATCAGTCATGAATAATCTCGGCTAGGACGAGGGATCTGAAACGCCCGGTACCAAAAGCCTTTGGCTCCCGCCAGCGTCATGACCACTCATGATCATGACGACGTGTTTTTCGCGGAGATCTGCTGTGCTTTCTCTGCCACGCTTCCAGCGCCGCTTGAAGGATGAGTACTGTGTTATAGATCAGATCACGTTCGGTGTCCGTGAGCTGCCTGCCGGCCAGCAGATGCCGTTCGATCGGCGTGGAGCTCGAGACAAATCGAACTAGTAACCGTTGGAATGGTACCTGTTGGGGGTAGTTGATCATGATGTTCTCGTGGGTTGACGGTGTGGTGCCAACATTCGCATCTCCCAGTCAGTGTGGCTGTCGATGGTCTGTCGGTGACAGATGCCATTCGGTAGCATGCGCGTGTCAAACGAAGCGCAGTTCTATCAAGCCTCTGTAAACCTATGATGGATTTTTCTCTTCAACGGTGATGTCTCCAAACTTCGAAATTTGAATTCGTTTTCCTGGATTCTTGAGGATCTTCAAGATCACTTTGCTTTCTACAAAATGTGCTAACTCCTCGATAGATCCGTGGTCAATTAAAAACTGCTCGTTAAAGACCACGTGCCAAGACTGCTTCTCGACGCCGTGGTGAAAGATAAACGTCGGCCTGATCTTCTGACTGAACGTGACGCCTATAAATTGCTTTTCTAGGCAGTTCCGTATCGTTTGAATCTTAATCGGATCGATCCCACATTTCTCACTGTCCATGGATTCCTCCATTACTTCTACCGGGTCAGCTGTTAGGATTTTCGATTACTTCCTCTCTCTGTCTGATCGGACCATCCGGTCGGCGCCCAGCCTCCGTTCGCAACCCCTTCTCCAATGCATCATTAACCAGGAATCCAAGGTCCGCGTCGGTTATCGTGGGGTATTCCTGTCGAAACTTTCGCTGAAGGGCCGGACGTTCCGTGGCAACATACCGTTCACGAGATTGCCGCGCTGCCTCACGGGCCTACTGATGCAATGTCTCGTGTTCCTGGATTAATAGACTGCCAGTTCGATTCAAAGCCTGATCTGGTTTGAGGCCGGCACATCCGCTTAGAAGGGTGAGGATGAGAATCACAGCGAGTCGCGTGACGCGCCTCCGCGAGCGCTGACTGTTCGAATGGTTGGCGGTATTAACCAACCGAGGAGCCGGGAACCTGGCCGTCCACGATCTGTTGACCATAGGTTATGCACTGGGTCGTGGCTTCGTCCTCGGTCGCATATCGGCCAGTCTTCACGAAATGCCGACTGTCCTCCTCGTCTTCAGTGGTCCATGAAATGAAGACATTCAATTCCCATTGGCCGGTATCCACGAGCTGCCGAAGTGCAGGTTGAATGGTGAACCCTTTATAAGTCACGGCCTGGGTCATGTGCTGGTATCTACCTGCTTCCTTTCGGTAGCCGACCATTCTTCAAGCGGTGACACTAACTGGATGCTGAAAAAGTCCGCCAGCGGCGTTCTCGCATCGCTCAGAGGCTCAACGTACCGAAGCGTACGCCTCGCCCCTTCGCTCGCTGCGGCCTTGCTGGACAGCCTTTTTGAGCATCCCGAAGTCATTCTGATGCAAGCACCGACCTGAAAGTTCTGGCCGAACTTTGCATCAACCATGTTTTTCCGCAGCCTGCTAGATATATGGCGGAGGGGGCGAGATTTGAACTCGCGGATGGGTTACCCCATCTCCGGTTTTCAAGACCGGCACGTTCGGCCGCTCCGTCACCCCTCCAAACCGACCTTGTTTGTTCTTTATGAGTACCACGCTCGCTCGACCACAGAGCATCCTGTTCTTTTCACGCCGTTACGAGACCGCGCAGTATACGGCGTTCCGGTGGGCTTGGTAAACACCCATTCGCGTTCACACGTCCATTGGGCGTCTATCGCTCAGCGTGACCCAGCCGCGAATGATGCGATAAACGAACCACAATCCGACCAGACCGATCGGAAGCCACACGAAGAGGAGGCCGATCCCCAAGGTCGCGATGATGAAGGCCCCGCAGAGGGAGATCCAGAGCAGTCCAAACCAGAACGTTCGAATCTGCCAGCGAAAGTGCGAGTCTAGCCAGGTGTCGCGAGCCTCGCTCCGCTTGATGTAGTTCAGAATGACCGCAATGATCGAAGGCCAGCCGGTAAGGAATGCGCCGACTACCGTCGCAGTGCCGATGATGCCGGTCAGCAGGCTGAACGCGTGCAGGGCGTACACGACCTTGGTCCAGGTGACGAGTGAATCCATGAGTTCGCTCCATTCTGACTGGCTGTGGTGAATGGTGCCTATATCAGGACCCTACGTTCAGCATATTCACCATCTTCAGTCCAACGCAAGACCACCAGTGACCGGGCAGATATGATGCCGCTTTTAATAAATGTAGCTAGGTTTGTTGGAATCGGGGCGTAAAGGTCACTTGTGAAGCGGTGCTGCAAAGTGGAAATGGTACCTGAGCTTATGTCGGAGGGAGAGTGTGCCGATTCTGAGGGCGGCAGGCGACCATGCCGCCCAGTTCCCAAAAGTCCCCAAACCGCTCCTTGTGGCTCTTACCCGATCCATGCCTGGTTACGTTCAGGCCTTCTGTTTACCACGTTTGGCAGCTTGTGGATTTTCATAGACCAACGTTGCCCGTTCATGCTCTGACCAGAGTCGCACGCCATAGACTTCTTGTAATTCCAACTTGGCTTTCGCATCGCCCTTTCTTGCTTTTTGAAACAGACGCTGGCGATGGAGGTCTTCTTCTTCTTGACTCAGGGACCATTGTGCGGCCATCTCGACTCCTTTGG
>CAKKRK010000220.1 GCA_919902665.1 Nitrospiraceae bacterium | reverse complement strand
CGGATTTTCAATTACGATCGAGTCGAGGTGCGCACCTTCCTTCTGAATAGCGCTCTCTTCTGGTTGGACAAGTACCACATCGATGGATTGCGCGTCGACGCCGTGGCGTCCATGCTCTATCTCGACTACGGCCGACAGTCCGGTGAATGGATTCCAAATGAGTTTGGGGGCAAGGAGAATCTTGGGGCCGTCTCGCTCTTGAAAGAACTCAACGTCCTCGTCCACCGAGAGTTCCCCGGCGCCGTCACAATTGCGGAAGAATCCACGTCATGGCCTGGTGTCTCTCGGCCAACCTATACAGGAGGGCTCGGTTTTACGTTCAAGTGGAACATGGGCTGGATGCACGACATGCTGACCTTTTTCCGGCACGACCCGATCTACCGCCGGTTCCATCAGAACCAACTGACGTTCGGTCTGCTCTACGCCTTCAGCGAGAATTTTGTTCTCGCCCTCTCTCATGACGAAGTGGTGCACGGCAAACGAACGTTGCTCGACAAAATGCCGGGTGATGTCTGGCAGCGGTTTGCGAACCTCCGCCTGCTCTATGGCTATATGTACAGCCATCCCGGAAAAAAAATGCTGTTCATGGGCGGAGAGTTCGGCCAGTGGCGGGAATGGAACCATGACACCAGCTTGGATTGGCATCTCTGCGAGGATGAGCCCCACCGTGGGCTACAACGTTTGATCCGCGATCTGAACCGAGTCTATCGCGAGGAGCCGGCGCTGCACGAGATCGACTTTGACTGGAGCGGATTTCAGTGGATTGATTTCAGCGACGCCGACAACTCCGTCCTCGCCTATCTTCGAAAGGCAAACAGCACGCAAGCGGCCATCGTCTGCTTGTGCAACTTCACGCCAATGCCTCGCCACCACTACCGCATCGGCGTCCCGGAATCTGGTTGGTATCAGGAGATCATCAACACGGATGGGATCGCCTACGGCGGCAGCAACATGGGAAATGGCGGTGGTATTCACGCGACCGACACCCCGAGCCACAACTTTCCATACTCACTGACGATCACGCTCCCGCCCCTGTCCATCCTTTTATTGAAACGACAACCTGCCGACGAGCGATAGCACCCAATTCGGACACAACACCCCCGTCAGGAGCAGGGTGTTCTCGTTCGCTTGGTGATTAGGAGAGGGCTACCAATGCCGGAAGGGGCCTGAATCCAAATGTACGTAGCTCGAACGTTTGTAGGAGCCGACCCCGCCGTACTGCAGTTCGAGCGCGGCTTGGCGAAGCTTCGTGGTGGGAACACCGGGGATCAAAAGATCGATCGCTTGTCCTTGCATATGTAAGCTGTTCTTGGCGACATGTCGGTCCGTCCGAACTAACATGGCGTTGTACTCGGGAGACCGAAACCCTGAAATCACATGAATCTCTTGCTGGCTACCGAGTTTCCTTTGCACCAAATTCACGTGCTCCAATACGCGCACATCAATAGCCCCGACCTCACCCGTGTAATGGCAGCGCAAGAGACAATTCACATCATCAAGCGCTGTCAGATCATAGTTCCCAGCTTCGTCCCGGTACGTGACATCCAGCCGCTCATTGGTCCACACATTCACCAACGTCAGCCTACCCTCTGGAAGCTCACGAGCCTGCACCGGCTGCGGGCCGACTAACCGCCCACTCAGTAAGAGAGTCCCCACCAAGGAAACCTGAAGAAACGCTCGCCTGGTCAAGGCCCATTTGGGCTGATCTGTAGTATTCACTGAAACAACTCCCGAAAAAAGTGGACAATACTCGTTAAAAGAGCTGTCGGTTTTGTAACAAAAATCATAAATTGGGTCAAACAATTTGTCCCGAGTGGTACTAAATTATGCTCACTATGCTAAAGAATGTATGCTTATGAATTCATTTGCACATTAGTTCTGTATGTTATTTCATTCGCATTATGAGAACGAAGCGCGCCAACCATGATCCGGATAGCTTGGGGTTATGGCTTACATGATGGGGCCAATTGGACTTAATTTCATTTCGTCTCTTGCACCTACTCAAAAAATCATTTTCTTTCTAGACTGTTTCGAGGACCCCAGGTAAGATTGGAAAAAATCAGTAGAGTCTATATGGCGACTATCCTAGTCATTGACGACGAACAATCCATCCGAGGGCTGCTGAAAGAAGTCTTGGTCAAGGCAGGGCACCGTGTGCTTGAAGCCGAGAATGGACGCAAAGGGCTCACGCTCTATCAGAAAGAGCCGGTCGATCTCGTGATTATGGACCTGTTGATGCCGGAAACGGACGGCCTTGAGGCCACGCTTCAGCTCACTCGAGAATATGTCGATGCCAAAGTAATCGCGATCACGGGAGCACAAGGCGATCACAACTTCCTCGATATTGCGAAACTCTTCGGTGCACGCCGAGCCTTTGAAAAGCCATTCGACATCAACAAGCTTCTTGATGCGGTGAAAGAAGAACTTGCGGCCTAGGCCTTAAAGCAGGCTCCCCCCTCTCACGTCCCTCCGATCGAGTACGAGCCGAATTCTTTCAAGCGGCACAAGTAGACAACAGGCCGCCCAGCGTAAAGCCCTAACAACACCAATGCATTATGCTTGCTCTTCATTCACGGTCAACACCGTGACACATCGTGTATACTGACGACATCGGATGCATCGAGACAATCATTGAGCTTTTGAGATAATCGTACGATGACCCTTTGGACAGGACTCAAGCTAAAGAGGGGAGTGCTATGGTTCTTACTGGCCGTCCTCTCTATCGCTCCCCTGCTCCCGCTGAGCAACTTTGTCGGACATCCGCACTGGGACCACATTCGTTGGATCCCTTTTCAAGATTTTGCTCTTTCCCGGAACATACTGAAGGACATTGTCGGTAACACGCTCTGGTTCATGATGTTCGGATATCTGCTTCACTACCAGCTGAATGAGGATTCACGCACTCTCCGGACCATTGCTACAATCATCGCCATCACGGGCGGCATCTCGCTTTCGACTGAATTCTTCCAAGTCTTCTGCCACAACCGCACCGCTTCGATAACGGATGTGATATGCAATGTGCTCGGGGCTGGTCTCGGGGGGTACCTTGCTGAGAAACAGCGTGCCAACAGCTACAGAACGATACCCAGCGACGTGGGGATGGAAGGTAATGGGTCAAAAACGATTCGATAGATACCCCCGCCTTTACAGCTAGAGCCTCCCGTTGGATGAGAGTACCCCTTCGATCACGGTCACGCTCTCAGTGTCTTTCGCGCAAGGCCTCGCATCATAGCGGGATCGGCATACCCCACTTCACTCAGCGCATCCATGAGGTGTATCCCTTTCGAGGAAACCAACTCTCTTGCTTTCATGTAGTTCTTCTCGCTAAACCGCGCAACCGCGGGTTGACCGTTTACGATCTGACAGGCAAGTACCTCTCCGTTCACCTCCAGCGTGCCACCTTGTTCGATCAGCATTTTTGTCTGTGCCCCAGTGACACCATGAAGTTCGGCAAACTCTTGCAATCCACCGGTTTGGACAAGGCGTCCATCCGGCATGATACAGAGCCGTTTGAAATGTGGCGACCAGTCCTTTCGGAAATCGATGTACTTGATGTCCCCGCCTTTGGCGACGGCACGATCCAATGTTCGATAATCCAGGCCAAAATTTTTCTGCTGCAGTTTGGCTTGCAGCTCGCCCGGCAGCGTCCTCCAGAAGACTTCCCACGCCGCATCAACCATCGGACATGCCCTGGATCGCGCCACTTGCTCGGCCTCGGCAAACTGCATGAGGTCCAGCGTCCAGGTTTGTTTCGGCCCTTGCCCGGCTGAATCAATCCGGCAGGCAAATAATCCTCGAGTGAGGATGCCACCGATTTGTGGATACACATACGTTCCGCCTGTGGTCAGCAAGGTTGTCATCGTCTCATGCGGGACGTCGTAGCTCTCGGACAGAATCTTGGCATGGGTAGAGAGATCCTCGGGCTCCGTCATCGCACACAGGGTGACATTTCCAGGGGCGTCGAACTCCGAATAGTCCTCGATGACGTTATAGAGCACCGTCCGCTTCGGCTTCTCAGCCTTCTTCTTGATCTTGAACATGAGTTACCTCAACAGCTGTCGCGCCTATGAACGAGGCCGTAGATGATCGTACGGCGGTAATATCTGCAAGCGTCGATCTTCCACCGGCCCACCAATTGTGAAGTGGTAGAGGGATTGCATGGCCAACTCCTTCACACCAATAATCTCGTGGACTGGATCATCGAAGAAACAACCGATTCCTGTCGCCCGCACTCCTGCCGCTTCCGACTCCAGATACAATACCTGTCCAAGCAATCCTGACTCCCAAAACATCCGGGGATACCACCAGGCACCCCGTTCTCGCAACGTTCCCTCGAACTCAGCCAACATCCCAACTGAGAACGCACTGTCACCGGCAATATCCTGATGGCAACTCACCTGCACAGCCAGCTTACGGGCATCGCCTTCGAGCAACCAGTAGAGCGGGAGACCATCAGGACACCCCGGTGCAAGGGTCCATGTCAGCTCGGAATTCACAGCTTGTTGAATGAACGTTAGCTTCTTCAGATCACGGACGAGGCAATAGAGCCCAGGCGTCAATCCATCCACACGATGGACAAATACCAGAAGATGAATCGCCGGATCATAGGGCCACACATCCCACGGCATCGGCCGTTCCAACTGTGGCCGTTCAGCGCGAGGCATGACCCGCTGCATCATATGAAAAAACGCGCTGGCGGAAATTGACGTCTTGCCGTCGAACGATACAGCGCTTCGGCGCTGGCGAATGATGTGGCCAGCGGACTGGTCAGCGTCGGTCGTCAGTCGCGGCATATCATTCGTGGGAGTCCTCGAAAGAGGTACCGAATGCTGCTCCGTTATACGCTTCCAACCTGCTGCCGCCGCTTCATCGATAATGTCCCAATGCACTCCGTGTTCACCGCTTAACCGATTGGCCTTCCCATACCATGTTCCGTCAGCCAACTCCTTCACGATGGTCGAATCCAGAAACAACGGCAACTTGGCCGCCTCTGACCAGTTGACAACTGATGTTTGATGCATGACACACCCGGGCCAGATGACAGCCAGACAATCAGGATGTTCGGCTTCAGCCTCTCTAAAGTCTCCTTTGCGATCTGTTCCGAGTAGCATGGCCACGGTGTCTTGATCCACACCATCTACCAAGACCATCTTCCAACCCAGCGTCGCGGCAGCGACCCGAGCCGACCCAATGGCATGTCCGACATCATGATTGCAGTAGCGAAATGCTCGCTCTCCATATTTCCACGCTTCTCGCCAATGAACCGAGGTCAGGCCGAAGAGGAAGGAGCCGGTTGGGAAGAGAGCCAGCAAGCACGCGAGTCGATCCGCAGAGAATTCTGCGCGTAATTCCAACCCATGTTCTCTTGGCGCGTAGTGATACAGACCTGGTACCACATCAAGTCCGGCAATCCGTGGCAAGACCACGTACCCTTCCGTAGGATGCAGATTCCCTGACGAGGGATTACTCCGCAGCGCCCATTCAGACTCTCCCGCCTTCTTCCACGCCGACAAGGCGAGTGCAAACTCAAACAATCGCGAAAGCGATGGCACACTGAGAGGCTGACAGGGAATGGCTCCCCGTTCATAAATCGCTCCGTATGCCGGCGACAACGGCTCTTCATCTGGCTTGAGTAATGGGAGTGGGATGAGCTGAGCACCCTCGAAGCGCCGAAACGGATTAGGCTGATTTGCCCAATCCAGATACCCCAGTGAGCGGGCATACCGGTTGAAATGGTGCTTGGTCTGGATGTGATAGTGAATGACCGGATCGATGGAATCAGCTTGTGCAGCCTGAATGGATGATGGAGTGCTCATTGCGACTGAGTCCAGTCTAACGAGGCAGAGCAAGAAAAGTAAAATGCTCTGGACTTAGACAAGGTAAATGGTAACTTCCCCTGAGCAGTCTTTTGAGAGGGGCAAGCGATCTCTTACCATGACGAAATATCGCTGAGCCGTCGAACGATCGTTCGAGCTCTGACTGGAGCAACCTTTTTCCTACTCGTTGCCAGCATGGCAGGACAGGTTGCAAAATATTCCTTTGAGCACGAGGGATATGGACTCGTCAATCTGTTCTACGTAGATCGCGAAGGCAATATCCCCACTTTTTTTTCAGCATCTCTACTACTCTTGGCATCTCTTCTTCTTGTGCTCATCGCAGTGCTCAAGAAAAAATCCCATGATAACCATTGGCCCCAATGGACAATTCTCTCACTCGCGCTTCTATACATGGCAGTGGATGAGGCTTCTGGTATCCATGAATTGCTAGAAGGGCCAGGCAAACGGTTGCTAGGTCAGCGCGACGGCGGCGACATTTTCCACTTCGCCTGGATCATTTTTGGCATGGCCTTTGCCGTGGCTTTTGTGCTCTCCTACCTGAAATTCTTCTTCCACCTCCCTTCACCAACACAAAGGCGATTCTTTGCTGCTGGAACCGTATTCCTTAGTGGGGCTCTGGGTGTGGAACTTCTGGGAAGCTACTACGCCAGTTTGCACGGAGTCCAAAATTTTCAGTACTCCATGCTCGCCGCAATAGAAGAAAGCCTTGAGATGACAGGCGTTATCATTTTCATCAACGCATTGCTGAAGTATCTTATTGATTACTACAAAGTAAGATTATACCTCGATAATTTCTGAGGACGTTCTGAGTTCATGGTTTCTATGAATAGACCTCGCACTCAGTTTCGGTTCCAGCAATCCTGTCGGCCTCATTGACCTCTTTCCTCGATCCAGCCTATGCTGTGAGAATGGATAGGAGGGCAGTGTATGCGTTTTGATCCTGCCCTTGCTGCTCAGGAGGCTTTTCACGAAGCAGAAGCCCGATACGCACCAGCAAAAGAAGCGTTGTGCGAGACCCGCTCAACTGATGTACAATGCGGTATATCAATAAGGGTCCGCTCATGAGTGAAGTCAAACAGCTTGAACAGCGGGTTTCCAATCCTCCCCCCAAAGATTTGGCGCAATTCCGAGCCTGGTTCTTGGAGTTCGATGCTCACCTGTGGGACCAGCACATCGAGAGCGACCTCAAATCCTATAAACTGGGTTCACTGACTGCAGAAGCCCGTGCCGAATTTAAGCAAGGCACCTCCCGATCTCTGTGAAGCCTTATGCCTCGCCACGGTTCTGGACCGCATACCATGCTCTTCCCCAAGACGCTCGAGCTTTGGCAGATAAGAACTTCGCGCTCCTGAAAGAAAATCCCAGGCATCCTTATCTACACTTAAGACGCATCGGTGAATTGTGGTCGGTGCGGGTCGGCAACCACTATCGGGCGCATGGCTTGGAAGTTCCAGATGGAATACAGTGGATCTGGATCGGGACCCATGCCGACTACGACAAGATGTTTGACCGAGGTTGAGCCTCCTTATGCAATTCGACGCAGCCCTTGCCGCACAAGACGCATTCAGCCAATCCGAACGTGAACTCGGCTCGGACTGGGACCACGCCGTTGAGCTCGAAGAGACATTTTCTTCCAATGCCGGTGCAACTGCCCGAGGGGCCTACGAGGAACTGCTGGCGCTCGCGCAACGCCATCCCAACGCCCACTCGTTCCAGGCTTTCTGCATCTACATCACCTGGCAGCAGGTCACGGAAGAAACGATCGCCCATCATTTTCAGACGGGAATGAGACTATCCGAGGTCTATCTTGGCTCTGTGGATGGAAAAGAACAGCGAGATATCGACTACGTCACGGAACTCTACGAGTCATTCCGAGCCGGGTTGGGATTGGAGGAAGAGGACGAGATGCAGGTCGAATATAGGCGAGATACACCCAAAGGCGGAGACTAGCACGTCGCTCAGCGCAAAGACATCGCTGGTTGCGAGTTGCAGGGGTCATAATACTGACAACACTCGCAGCTCGAAGCCCGCAACTTGTTACAAAATACACTTCGCGAATACCGATTCACGATCTGAATGTCGGATAACCATAAACATCGAGCACGGATTTTTCTCCATCGTGGAGATCTCGTTCAAGCTCGCGCGGCCTGGGAAGCGGCAGTCTCCGATGATCGAACTCCCGGTAATCAACAAGCACTGTCAGATTCTCTTGGGAACCTTGGCAACACCTGCGCACTCATGAACGATTTCCCACGCGCAGAACAGTGTTATCGGGAGGTGCTTCAGATTCAACGGACCGAGCGCAATCTCACCGCCGTTGCCCATACCTTGGTCAACCTCGGCAACCTGCTTATCGCATCCGACCATCCCGAAAAAGCACGTCCCTACTATCTCGAGGCCATGGATTTCCTGCGTCAGTTACAAGATCACCGAGGACTCGGCATTCTCTACAACAACCTCGCATTGCAAGAGGCTCGTGACGGCCAGTGGGATCAGGCTGTGGCCTCATTCAAACAAGCGCTCGATCATCACCGAACGGTCGGCAACGAAGAAGGGCTCGCGGTGACCTATAGTCAACTCGGCAAATGCTATCTCGATCAAGGAGACCTCACCGGAGCTGAACGCTGCTTGAACAACGCCTCGGAACACTACATCAAACTCGGGAACGAACCGGCTGAGGCCGCCGTTCTCCGCCTTCTCTCGACGGTGTACGAGACGCGCCAGGACCATACCTCTGCTCGACGATGTCTTGAGCGTGTGGTGTCACTCGACCAACGCTATGCCTTGCCGGAGCTCCACACCGACTCCGCCCATCTCTCCATGCTGAGCCAATCCGGATAGCTCCCTTTGAATTTCTGCTCCATCGCTCGCTCATCAATTGCATTCTGCCATCGAGCATCCTTTCAACTTCCAGCAAAGAGCGAACCTCGCGCAGTTCCAGACAGAATTTAATCCTCTGCTACCTTTGAGGCAGTACGCCTGAACACCGGTTGATCAAGTTCCATCTCGCATAAGCCGACAAGATAGTGACCTGGAGATCATATGGCTTCCCTCGTTCGACGGTTCACAGCCCTGGTATTCGGAGCGATGATGACGGCGTCCTTCGCCTACGCTGAAGATGTCTCCCCCACGATCACGGTTGGCACGCAGGAAGTCGGGCTCACCGCTGGCTACATGCTCTCGCATCGCCTGACCTACCTGCACAAAACTCAACAACACGGACCGGCGCTGATGCCATCCTGGATGATCACCCTGACCGATCCAGTGGGTGACGGCTGGTACCGTGGACAAGTCTCGCTCGGCGCAGAGATGGTCTACCTGGAGTTCCGAGAACCATTACTGACGCACGGTATCGGGTTCACGCCGCGGATCAAGTACACCTTTGTCGCCTTGGGTCGGCTACGACCTTACGCGGAATTCACCGGTGGACCGTTCTGGACCGATCTTGGAGGGCGGGTTCGAGAACAAGCCAACGAATTCAATTTTATCTTGTCGGGTGGCGTGGGTGTGTCATGGTTCATCACGCCGCAGGCCGCTATCAATGTCGGTTACCGCTTCCATCACATTTCTAATGCCGGTACAGCCTTTCCGAATCTTGGTCTGAACGCGAGCCTCCCCTTTGCGGGGTTTTCATTCTTTTTCTGAGGAGACGGCGATCATGACAATGAGCATGTTCCGATGGTCAGTCCTGAGTCTTGCTGGGTTCGTGCTGTGTAGCATAACGGGATGCACCAGATGGATCGATGTCAAACCAGCCGATACCGCTCCCAAAGAGGCCACGACACACTCACTACCCAATGATGAACGGGTCCCGTTCGTGACCAACTCGTTTCACCTCTCAAGAAACGGGTCGTCGCAATATCCCTCTGCCGACCTCGAGCGGCGGATCTTAAGCAGCCTCCAGGAAACCAGTTTGTTTTCGACATTGACGCCACTGGGAGAAAAGTCCGATTCGCTCGGAGACAAGCACGTCTCGGCGCGCATCACCGTCGAGGAAACCATCGAGCCTCACTCCTGGCTCTCGGCGTTCAAAGGCTTCGTCATCGGAGGATCCATGTTTCTCCTCTCGCCCTTCATTGACCTTGAATATGGGTATGCTGCAACGGTCGCCCTGGAGCTCGAACGGTGGGACGGTCACGTCACACGCTACGAAG
>CAKKRK010000219.1 GCA_919902665.1 Nitrospiraceae bacterium | reverse complement strand
GCCTTGGCGTATTCTTCCTCAAACGGAAATGGCTCATGGACGAAGATATCAATGGATGTTTCACGGTGGTGGTCGCTCCAGAGCTGCAACACCTGCATGTTCTTATCGCGTATCCATCCCTCGCGCGTAGCTGGATCGGAAAATTGCTCAGCCGTGACTGGTGCTACCGGTGTATAGCCAAGTGCGTCGAGCGCGACAAAGGCCCGCTTGATATTGTCGGGGATCAACTGAATGACGAAATCGGCATCCTTGGTAAAGCGCAAGTAGCCATGGGCGTTCACCGCAAGTCCGCCGGCGACCAGATATCGGATACCGGCGTTGTTGAGCGCTCGGACGATAGCTTCAAAACTGCCAAGTTTCACAATGTCGCCATTGTAGCGGATGTGGAGAGTGAATCATAGAATTTGCCAAGTCTAACGAGCGACGCAAGCAACGAGCCTTGATCTGCTAGGTATCTGGCTGATGCTGCCTCAGAGGGTCATCTACGGCGTGGCGGGCTGAGTCTGCGTCTTCTCCGAAGCGCGGCGCTTGGCTTGCTGGATGCGGTCTTCATTGGCTGAATTGGCCAGACCCTGTTCGCGGAAGCGTTGGAGCAGCTTGTCATTGGAGGGATCAATCTCCAGTGAATGGAGCCAGGCATCACGCGCATCAGACACTTTCTGCTGCTTCAAATAAATTTCTCCCAGATGCTCGTAGATGACGGGGTCATCGCCGACTAGCCCCACAGCTTTCTTGATCTCCAGGAGCGCTTCGGCCAGCAAGCCTGATTTATACAAGGCCCATCCGAGACTATCGACGTAGTAGCCGTTCTCTGGCTTAAGCCCAACGGCCCGTTTCGTCAGGGACAGGGCTTGATCAATCTTGATACCGCGCTCCGCATAGCTGTACCCAAGATAGTTCAAGGCATCGGCGTGATGCGGATCGAGGGAGAGCACCGTTTCCATGGCACGCTCCAGCTCGTCAAACCGATTCAACTTGTCGTAGGCCGTGCCGAGGTTGAAATGGAGATCGGCGTTCTTGGGATTGTGCCGAATCCCTTCCTCAAACGCCTGGGATGCCTTTTCGAATTGCTCACTCTGGAAATGGGCCAACCCAAGGACAATATGCGGTTCGGGCTGTTTTGGCGTGAGACGGACGGCCGTATCGAGATGTGTCACTGCCTCAGGAAATTTCTTGAGTCGATAGAGGAGCACACCCAGATGAATATGACTGTCGGCAAATTTCGGATCCAGATGAATATTATAGCGATAGGTCTCCATCGCCTTGGAGACCTCCTTAGTCTCTTCGTACAAGTACCCGAGATAATCTCTCACTTTGAGCTCAGCTGGTTTCGCCTTCAAGATCTCGGTCAATTGGCTGATCGCCTTGGTAAACTCTTTCTTCTCTCCATAGATGAGCGCCATGCGCAACTGTGCATCAAGGTCGCCAGGGTTGGCTTCCAGCAGCTTTTCAAGCTCCGCAAGACCTCCGGCGTAGTCTTTGGTCGCGACATACAACTGAACTAGATGTTGCCGAATATCCCGGTTCCGAGGGTTCACTTGTGAAAGATACTTCTTGAGCACGGCGATCGCTTTATCCTTCTCTTGGCGTGATTCGTAGACCGACGCTTGCGCTAAATACGCGGGCTCGAACGCCTGGTTCACGGCAATGGCGCGATCGAAGTTGGCTATCGCCTGCTCGCTATTTCCCGTTTCGATCGAAATGCGGCCCAAATAGTAATAGCCAATCGGCGAATCCGCAGTATATTGCAATCCTTTTTTGACGACTTGTTCCGCCTCGGCGATGCGCTTCTGATTCAAAAGGATGAGTCCCTTCGGGAAGTAGGATTCACCTCGTTCCGGATTACTCTCAATAGCCTTGTCCAAGAGCTCCACGGCACGCTCAGGCTTCCCCGCGCTGGCCAAGATGCCGGCCATGTGGGTCAACATTTGCGGTTCCTGTCCCGTTCCTTCTCCGACTTCATCCGCATACTGCACGGCTTGGGTTACATCACCCAACGAAAAATACAGTGCGGCCAAACGAGACTTGACCTCGCGGGACTTGGGATCAACCTTCAGAGCGGCCTGATATTCCTTCAACGCGCCGTCGAGGTCCTGCGCGAGTTCCGCTTGATGTCCCATCATGAAATGGTAGGTCGCATCGGATTCCGGAGTCGGTAACGGAAGTGGCGACGTTGTGGCTGGTGGCGAAAGCGTGGCCTGCGGCTGAGGTGCGGCTGCGCAGGCGACCATGGTGCCGGAAAGGAACAGAAAGAGCAGCATCGTCCCCAACAAAGGCCTCCCATACAGTCTGAGCAACCGATTGTCGAAGATCATTCGTGTGTTCCGCATCTCTCTTAGGTTAGGACACGTAAAAGGTGAGTCTATGAGGTGATTATACCGAGTGTCCGGACGATGCGCAAACGACACTCCACTAGGACTCGCGAAGATCGAGGCTTTCGAATTTGGCGAATCGGTCCTGAAAAAACAACTCTTTTTTCCCAATGGGTCCATTACGGTGTTTACTGACGATAATGTCGGCAATCCCTTTACGCTCCGAATTCTGGTCATACACATCTTCCCGATAAATGAACATGACCACATCGGCATCTTGTTCGATCGCTCCGCTCTCTCGAAGATCGGCCAGCATGGGGATCGGCGGCTTACGGGCCTCCACCGCTCGGCTCAACTGGGAGAGGGCAACCACCGGCACATTCAATTCTTTCGCCAAGGCTTTTAATGAGCGGGAGATATCGGAGATCTCTTGCTGGCGAGATTCTGAGTCGCTTCGCCCTTGCATCAGCTGGAGATAATCCACGATGAGGAGATCAAGCCCCTTCTCGGCTTTGAGCCGACGGGCTTTGCCGCGCATTTGCTGGACTGTGATGCCACCCGTGTCATCGATATAGATCGGCGCAAGCTCCAATCGGCCGGCTGCCTCTGCCAATCGCCACCAGTCTTCTTTTTGAAGCTTCCCCGTCCTCAACGCATGCGAATCCACCCGCGCTTCCGACGCGAGCATGCGCAGAACGATCTGAGGCTTGGACATTTCCAAGCTGAAGATCCCGACCACTGTATTGGCATGAATGGCGGCATGAGTGGCAAACCCTAACGCAAGGCTTGTCTTGCCCATACTTGGCCGCCCTGCCACCACCACCAAGTCCGAAGGCTGAAGCCCGGCGGTAATATCGTCGAGGTCGTAGTATCCCGTGGGAACCCCCGTCACGTGTTCCTTTCGCTTGGAAAGTTTATCGATGACATCCAGACTTTCTTTAATGACCTGGCTGATCGGGCTGAACGACCGTTCCAGTTTGCCTTGCGCAATGCTGAAGACCGATCGCTCGGCAAAATCGAGCAGATCATCGATTGAGGCGGTGCCTTCATAGCCCCTCGTCAGCACCTCGGTAGAGGTGCTAATCAACTGACGGGCCACTGCTTTGTCCCGAACAATCTTACAGTGATACCGGATATTGGCTGAGCTGGGAACGATCTGGACCAGTTCTGCGAGAAAGGCAGCGCCTCCAATCGCTTCAAGTTCACCGCGAGATTTCAATCGCTCGGTCAGCGTAATCTGATCGATCACTTCGCCGGTGTCGGACAGCTCAAGCATGGCTTGAAAGACTTTCTTGTGGGCTGTCCGATAGAAATCTTCCTCTACCAACAGCTCCATCGCCTTTGGCATGGCAGCGTTATCGAGGAGGATGGCACCGAGCACCGACTGCTCTGCCTCCAAGTTCTGTGGAGGAAGCTTTGGTTGAGAGAGATCTACCATCCCGGCGGATTTCATACGGCCCCCTCAAAGTCGGCACGCAGGCTTGCGATGAGGCCTGCGATCGAGACCGTTCTCTTGCGAAGATGAGCGCGACCGGGCGATCCTACGTTTCCTCGCCCGTCCCCCGGATGGAGCACCACGACCTGCTCAGGCTTGGAACGGTCCACACCGACAATTATAATGGTACCGATATTCGCTTCAAGACCAGCCTCGACCGCGACATCAACCAAGTCCCGTCCCGATGGATCTACCGCTTGTTGAACTGTTCGTATCCCCGCCTGGCGAAGTTGTTGTGCGACCGAAACTAATTGTGTCGACAACCCTCGAGGCGCGACGACCAAGACATTTGGCCCCACAGACTTCGTCCTGTCGGGAAGGCTCAGCCCTCGGAAGAGCCGGTCCACAGTGAGGGCGAATCCGGTCGACGGAAGGTTCCGACCAAATCGTCCGATGAGCTGGTCATAGCGCCCACCACCGCCTAACTCCACCCCGATACCCTCGGTAAAGACGTCAAAGACGATCCCGTCATAATAGTCGAACCCTCTGAACTCTCCAAGATCCAACAAGACGGTCTCTTGAAACCCTGTTGCACAGAGCAACTGGTACACATTCTCCAGTCGGTCCAACGCTTGGACCAGTGGCCGTTCACCCTTGGCTAATGTGCGTCCTTTCGAGAGGACTTCAGCTTGTCCACACAGCTCCAGCACGTCCAAAATTCTGTGAGCTGACCGTTTGGTCACTCGCTCCTGCGACAGGATCTCTCCCAGCCTCGGTAGATCTCTTCTTGCCGCTGCGTGTTCGGCCCGCTTCTGCCCTTCCGTCGACAGTCCTGCACGGATGAGAAGCCCCTTAAAAAACCCGACATGCCCCAGTGAAATCTTGAATGAACGCAATCCAACCTGTCGCAGGCACTCGATCAACAGGATGATGATTTCACTATCGGCGGACGCATCATCAGCCCCGATGAGCTCGGCGCCGACCTGAAAGATTTCCCGATCTCGGCCGGCATGTTCCGGTTCATACCGAAAGACGGTCGCCCGGTACGACAGGCGCAACGGAAAGCGCGTGCCCACCATGCCCATCGCCACCGAACGGGCAATCTGCGCCGTGACGTCGGGCCGCAACAACAGAATACGGCCGGTCGTTCGGTCAACGATCTTATAGGAGTTCTCTAATAACGTCGGTTCGAGGCCTGGTGCCAACACATCGAGGTACTCGAACGTCGGAAGGATAATCTCGTCGTACCCAAAACGATGGCAGGACGCCAGCAATTCAGCTTCCAGGTGTCGAACCTGGCGGGCAGCCTCCGGGAGGATGGTGGCCATCCCGACCGGAACCAATGAATGCTCACGTAAAGAAGGCGGCTGCCCTGAAGAAGTCCTACGCACCGGAGGAGCAGAGGCCATAAGTACCTGGTCGCGAGAACCGTTATAAAAGGTTGGCGACCTTGACGGACAGAATATTCGAGCTGGAACGGATCTGATCCAGGACCGCAGAGGGGAATTCCGTATCGGAACCAATGATCAGCAACGCATCCCCTCCTCGCTTCTCCAAGGCACACTGCATCCGTAAGATATTGATGCCCTGATCCCCTAAGACCTTTCCAACCATACCGATAACCCCTGGACGGTCAACGTTATGAATCAACAGCATATGCCCTTCAGGCACTACTTCAACCTTAAATTGTTCGATCTCCGTCACGCGGGCATCTTTCTTATGATACAGCGTCCCCGCGACTTGATGAGAAACCTTGCCAGCCTCGACCCGAACCCTGATCAAGCTCGTGAAATCTCCGGCATCCGTGCTCTTAATTTCTTTGACTTCAATACCCCGCTCCTTCGCCACAATCGGGGCATTCACATAGTTCACCGGATGTTCCAGAATAGGAGTGAGCAGGCCCTTTAGCACGGCGATGGTCAAGGGTGCG
This sequence comes from Nitrospiraceae bacterium, assembly GCA_919902665.1. GTDB lineage: Bacteria > Nitrospirota > Nitrospiria > Nitrospirales > Nitrospiraceae > Nitrospira_D. The sequence goes on along the minus strand of CAKKRK010000219.1, from coordinate 76 downwards.
ATGGAGAGCGTGACGACCTCTCCGCTGTATTCCACCGTCACTCGTTCGATTCCCCCTTGAACAAGTTGAGTTTGAA
>CAKKRK010000218.1 GCA_919902665.1 Nitrospiraceae bacterium | reverse complement strand
CCATAATGTGACCTCCTTGTTAGACGACCCTCCGCATCGATGCCCTCGTCATGAAGAGCAGAAGACCCACCACTGCCTCAATCGCCACCTTGGCATGCGCAGGCCGACGTCGGGCAAGAGGATCATGAGAAACGCAAGTGCCTTGATGATACGACGCGCGGCCTTGTGATTACTTGGGGACATTAGGTCTCTCCTCTTGATGAGACCGATATCAAATTCATGATAATTTTACCATGACGTCCAATGTTAGTCAAGTGAAATATGGACAAACATATGACGGCATAGTATTACAAATAATAATCTTGATGGTTAGACCAAGGGAGGAGGCACTCGACATGACGATCTATTCAAAAACTACCTTAGTTTTATCCGGTCTCGTCTTTTTCGGACTGGGACTCTTTGCGATCACGGAGTCAGACATCAATGCAAGGGAGAAACAATTCAACGTGCCGTCGCATACTGAGACCTCGATGGCCCCTCTCTATGCGTTTCGTCTCCCAGACATCGATGGTCATCCTGTCGATCTCAAGACGTACAAGGGTAAAGTGCTATTCATTGTGAATACCGCGAGCATGTGCGGCAATACACCTCAGTATGCTGGCCTTCAGGAGATGTATGAGCGGTATCAGGAGCGGGGATTCGAGGTCCTGGCGTTTCCAGCTAATGATTTTGGGCAGCAGGAGCCGGGTACGAATCAAGAAATTAAAGGATTCTGCTACACAAAATACAGCATCAGTTTCCCCCTGTTCTCAAAAATTAGCGTGGTTGGAAAAGAGAAGCATCCACTTTATCAATATTTAACTGAGGGGAGTCCCTTCCCTGGCCGCGTGACGTGGAATTTCCAGAAATATCTGGTGGATCGATCCGGCAACGTGATCGGGAAGTATGATCCCGGCATGAACCCTTTATCGCCCACCATTCTGTCCGATGTGGAGAAAGCCTTGGCGAAAAGCTGAAACCGCATGTCGATAAGGAACGAGGAATGTGTGGATGTATCGATTCAGTATCATGATTGTTATTTGTGTGGGGCTCTTTCTGTTTAACACGCCCGGTGCCAGCTTGGCAGCGGCTGAGTGGGCAAGAGTTGGAGGGACCCATAAATACGACCGCTATGTGGATATGACCACCATTGGGGTGTCGGGGCAGAGGGTCACGCTCTGGACACTCCGGGACTTTCGTGTCGAGCGAGCCATTCCGCGCGGTCCCTATTGGTCACTGACGATCAAGCGTCAGTACGACTGCAGTCAGAGGAAAAGCCGGCCGCTCCGCGCTCGATACTATCCAAATGGCATGGCGCAAGGCCTCGTGTTGTATGCTGCGCCAGCGACGCGCGAGTGGTCCCGTGTGGTTCCCGGTAGCGATGATGATGCTGAAATGAAGGTGGCCTGTCGGCAGGCCCATCGAGGTTAAGTCATGGATAGCAGGGGGTGATATGCTGCGATTATGTATGCTGCTGGTGCTGAGTTGTGTGTGGATGACAGCCTGTACCGGAGGGGAGCCGCCATCAGGTCCAACAACGATCTCTGCAGCTGATTGGTCCAAAGTTGGCGAGACGGAGATATACGTCTACTACGCCGACCGTGGGAGCATTCGGAAAGCGGACGAAACCGTCACCATGTCTGATCTCTTCGATTATAAGACGGCACAAACGGAGGGAGACATCTCGGCGCTCTCAAGAATCACCGTGCGAGAATACGACTGTCAGAATCAAAAGAGCCAGCCAGTGAAAACGACGTGGTATGCAAACCACATGGGTTCCGGAGCAGTGGGGCGCACTACTGGAGCTATAGGCAAACTGACAACCTCCGTCTCGGGAACGTCCACTGCAGCACTCATGAAGGTTGCTTGTGGGCTTTGAAAGTCTCGTAACAGGGCTTGCAGCTATAAACCTTTCACGATGAGCATGTGATTCGTGCGTTCGCGAGACGAAATCCTACCTGTACGAGGCGGATTGCCTGGCGACGGATAGAGCGAGTGTGGCTAACACCGGTAGTCGGAGTCACGACAGATCGTAATCAGACAGTACTGCTTCAGCTGCTTTCCGTCCGGACAACAGCGCACCATCCAGCGTACCGCTCTCCCGGTAATCGCCACAAAGGTAAAGACCCGCAGCCACGCGCGGTGAGGCTATGCGGTTCCCGGGCGACAGCAGGTCTATTGGGGGCAGCGTGTAGTGAATGTGATCAGTCCGCAGATGACGCCACCCGTCGACTTGTGAGCCGAACCAGGATTGGAGAAACAGCCGCACCGCTTGCACAAAATCATCGTGTGCCCCAATCTGTTCTGTCGTAGTCACCGAGATCAAAGCACGTCCTGTCGGTGCGTATGAAGGCGCTGCTTCACTCAGCACACAGACGGTCCGGACTAACCCATTGCCTTCTCCGTTCAATATCAACCAGGGCCCTCGTTGCGGAGCAGCTGGCGCATCAAAATAGAGCGTCATCGAACTACGCGCTGAGGTGCGTGCCCCTTGATCCCCACGTAAGCGGGCAGCGGTCGCATGATCTGTCGCGACCACTAGTACATCACTCGTGAGCTGTTCCCCGGACTCCAGCCTCACACTCGATCCCTGAATGTGTTGTACGGCTTGGTTGAGGCGGATTGTCCCCGGAGGCAATGGAGCCGCAAGTTGTTGTGCGATGGCACCCATGCCATCTCGCGGCAAGGCGATTGCTCCTCGGCAGAAGGCACCCCAGACAAGCTCAAAAATCCAACAGGGCGTTGTTAACTCTGTCTCCAAAAATACGCCGCTGAGAAATGGCTGGAAGAAACGCGTCACCATGGCGTCCGAAAATTGATACGCCTGCAAGACTTCGTGAGTCGGACGGGCGGGGTCGCTCTTTTCGGAGCAGAGGCGTTGGTGCAATGCGTCCCGTCGCACTCTCAACAGTCGTAACTTGTCGGCGAGGGAGCCGATAGGGCTGACCAAAGTCTGAACGAGATCTTGCGGCCGACGAAAGAGATCGCTCATCAAGTGAAAGCGGCTGTCATAGCGAATGAGCGCTCCAGGATGAAAAGGCATGAGATCCAACGTGGCATAGTTCAGCGTCTTGCGCGCTTCCGGGTAGCCAGTGAGAAAGATCTGGAATCCGCGATCGAGCTGAAAACCCTCTACGCGATCTGTGCGGATCCGCCCACCGATGCCGTCGGAAGATTCAAGGACCGTGCAGGTAAGGCCCGATTGTGTCAGACGACGTGCACAGGCCAATCCGGCAAGACCGGCGCCGATAATGAGCACATGTGGAGTTGAGTGTTTCACGTAGCGTTCACGTCTCTGATGATGACGGCTCTTGAGCAGTGCGCCGTTGAGCTTCCAACTGTTTCAGTTTCGTGACTAATTCCTGCGGGCAGCCTTTTGGAATGCCGCCGTGACCCACCAAAATGATTTCCTGCTTGTGCATCGCCATGAATCCTCCTAGACGTGGTTTCGAAGCATCAATTCTTTTGGATGTGGATTGAGATACACCTGGTCGCGAATGTACCTGACGTCGAAGATCTGAACGTAATGCTTGACCAGCGTGAGAGGGACGATCAACGGTGTAAGCCCCCCATGATAATCGGCGATCACGCCCAACAGCTCGGCCTTTTCATGAGTGGTCAATCGAGTCTTGAAGTAGCCCACAATATGCTGCAGCACATTGACATGTTTCCGCACTGTCGCCTTCAGGGTCAGGGCTTTCATGAAGTGCTCACCGTACTTCAATGTCAATTCTTTGAGTCCATACCGTTTCGTTTGGCCGACCAGCCGACCCATCGTTTCGTAGTGCTGCTGGCTATGGGCTAAGAGCAGATATTTGTGAATCGTGTGGAAGCGTATCAGAGCCTGTTTTGTGACTCCGTTCTGCACCAGATCTTGGAACCGGCGGTAGCAGAACACCCGCTCGATGAAGTTCTCCCGAAGGGAAGGATCACAGAGCCGCCCTTCCTCCTCAACGGGAATCAACGGAAACTTCTCTGTGAAGGCTTTCGCAAAGATCCCGACCCCGTTATGGCTCGGCATCCCCTGTGTGGTGTACACACGCACCCGTTCTACTCCGCAACTGGGTGAGCCTCTCTTGAAGACAAATCCTGAGAGGTCTTGTTTGTGGAGTGAATCGAGACGCGTGTCGATCATTGCCTCCATCGCCTGGGTGTGATCGTGCTTGCTCTTAATTGTCATCAGCCGGGGGTGATTCGGATTGCCCACCAAACGCATCGCTTCACGCGGGGTGCCCAATCCCGCTTCCACTTCAGGGCAGACCGGTACCCATTCGACGTATCGGCCCAAGACATCGGTTAGGAAATGGTCCTGCTTGTGTCCTCCGTCGAAGCGAACCTCATCTCCGAGAAGACATCGACTGATGCCAAGGCGAAGCGGGGAGGTCGTCATCTCGTTGCCTCCTGCTTCCCAAGGTTGAGATATTCCTGACGAGCGAGTTGATGATCTACAACCGGTGACGGATAATCGGTCCCAATTCGGCATTGAGCGCGTGCTTGCTCATCTGCGGTCATGAGATGCGGCTCATGAATCCTCTTCATCGATACACGGGTCAGTTCAGGCACATACCGGCGAATGTAGCTTCCGTCCGAGTCGAACTTTTTACTCTGGAGCGCAGGATTGAAAATGCGATAACCCCTCATGGCATCCGTGCCGGTTGCAGCGCACCATTGCCAATTGCCGTTGTTTGCGGCCACGTCAGCATCGATCAGATGCTGCATGAAATACTGTTCGCCGCTCTGCCAGTCGATTCGTAGATCTTTGATCAGAAAGGATGCCACGACCATCCGAACACGATTGTGCATCCATCCCGTGTGGTTGAGTTGCCTCATGCCTGCATCCACGATCGGATAGCCGGTCTTTCCCTCACACCATGTTCGAAACAGCTGATCTCGCTCACTCCCAGCTGGTCGAGCTGGTGGGACCGCCACCTTCCGGAATGGTCCTTCTGCCACGTGTGGAAACGAAGCCAACACTTGCTGAAAGAACTCGCGCCAGATCAACTCATCAACCCAGGTCAGGACATCAACCCGGGATACTGGCCCGCCTTTAGTCAGTGCATTCAATACTGCGTGAAGGGCCATGCGCGGCGACAGTGTTCCGAACCGGAAGTGCGGGGAAAGTGTTGAACTGCCATCGATTGCCGGCAGGTTTCTACCTTGCGCATAGGAATGAAGCGGTCCTTTCATGAACCAGCGCAATCGCTTCAGGGCGTTCTGCTCGCCAGGCTCAAACGCCAAGACGATGGGTTCGTACCCCAGCTCACCGGCGGTGGGAAGAGGACGAGAGAGTGGCAGCGGTGCGGCTTTCTTTTTTGCGAGGGTGGTTGGGATCGGTTGAACTGCTGGGGTTGTTGCATGCCATTTGGTCCACCAGCGTGCGCGATAGGCGCTGTACCGTTGCAATGGCTCACCCGTCGCGCCCCGCACCTCAGATGCTTCAAACACCACATGGTCTTTGAACGTCCGCACCGCCACCCCGAGCTGTCCCAAACGCTGTTGCACCAACCGGTCCCGCTCGATGGCTCCCGGCTCGTAGTCACGATTCCAATAGACCGTGTCAGTTTTCCATTCACGTGCTGCTTGTAAGAGCTGTTCGACTGGTTCACCCCGCCTCCATTGGAGCGGCGTTCCCGATCCGCTCAACGCAGCGTTTAGATCTTCGAGGCATCCCAGCATGAAGGTCACACAGGCTGATCCAAACTCATGCGATTGCAGCAACGGCTCGTCGAATACAAACAGCGGAATGATCTCGTCACATTCCGCACAGGCCGCGGTAAGAGCCGGCTGGTCGTGCAATCGAAGATCGCGCCTGAACCAAACCATTCCTCGCACAGGATTCCCCCTTCTCTGAAGTGCTAAGGCGCTGGGTTGCCATGTGATCCCGATGGGCCTCTTGAAAGCTTGTCACCGGCCACTCGTGTGATGGACAGCTCACGGAGGCCGTTTTCACCCTTAACTCCAACCTTCACGGCAGTTCCTGCTTCCCCTCGAATCATGCCGACAACCTCCTCATAACGCTTTCCGTTCACGGGTGTTCCATCAACACTCACGACCTCATCGCCATGTCCGAGTCCCGCCTTGTGGGCCGGTCCCTCCGGATGGACCATGCCGACATACAGGATGGCCGGATCACCGATCCGCTCGGCTCCGATCTGGAGAGAGAGACCGATCACCCCCTTGGGCAGCTTGGTATCGTTTCCATGCCCATACGGCGCCTGGTTCGGTGGTTGGTCGGCTATAGCCGATCCCACAACGAGAAGGCCCATCAACAACCCTGCCACAATATGGAAGCCAGTGATTCGCATAAAAGCACCTCCTGTTAAGTACCCTCTTGCTCACCGAACACTAATCAAACCAAATAAAGACAGTGCCGCAACTGCGAGAACGCCTGCCAACAATCCTGCTGCAACATGAATATAGTTGTCGGGAATTCTCATGGGCCCACCTCCTCATGGGCTACCAGGATCTGCCAATTCAAGGAGACATTGTCTCAAGCGCAGCACGAATGAATTCCTGTAAACGGAGCATTGATGCCCTCGATGACGGTCCCGTTTGAAAAGCAGAAGCAATGCCCACCTGTTCCATCTGTTTCTTCTCTCGATCACTCCTCCTATCGCGCCACCGTGTTAGGGAAGTGCGGCAATACGAACAAATGAGATCAGCAACATGTTCCCAGCCAAAATCACTGCTCCTAAGAGGACCAGATACATCAGAGTCGTGTCCATCGCACTAGCTTCCCAAGTTCACGCTACGCGACCGACTACGGTCGTTTCAGAAAATAAGGCCTGAAGCGCAGAGTCCAGCGTTGCATACTGAAACACATACCCCTTCTCAATGGCCTTCTTTGGCACCACGCGCTGGCCCGTGGTCATCAGCGATCCCAATTCTCCCAAGGCCAGTTTCAAGAGGGATTCTGGCGCCGGGATCCAGGATGGTCTATGCAGTGCGCGGCCGAGTTTCAAACAGAACTCGTTCATGGTGACCGCTTCCGGGGCCACCGCGTTGAGGGGGCCAGAAACATGGCTGTTGGCGAGTGCCCATTGGATGAGGCCGATATGATCACGTCGATGAATCCAGGAGACCCATTGAGTACCAGGCATGATCGGACCACCTGCGTACAACTTGAATGGCAACACCATTTTGGCTAAAGCCCCGCCGTCTTGTTCGAGCACCATGCCGGTCCGCAAGATGACCACGCGGGTTCCAAACTCTGCGGCGTTCATCGCTTCCGCCTCCCAGGCCAGACAAAGGTCAGCAAGAAATCCCGTCCCGCGAGCCGCACCTTCATCCAATAGGCGGTCATCGCTGGCGCCGTAATAGCCGATGCCGGAGGCGCTGATAAACACCCGAGGTTTCGATGACCGGCGGGACAGCGCTCTGACTAGTAAGTGGGTAGTGAGGACTCGGCTTTCGGTAAGGAGTCGCTTGCGCTCATTGGTCCAGCGTCCGTCGGCTATCGGCGCGCCAGCGAGGTTAATGACTGCATCGGCTCCTTCAAGCAGCTCCTCCCAGGGGCCGGTGTCTCGTGCATTCCATTCCACTACGTTCATATGTGCGTCGGGCCGGTGAAGAACCTGCCCCGCATGTCTTGTCAGTAGACTGACTCTGTAGCCACCGTGTAAGAGCGCTGCGCACAGCGCCTGACCAATGAACCCTGTTCCTCCAGCTACGACGATATTCATAAACATGTCTCCCGGCAGAGCCATCGACAGGCCGACTGATACGCCTGGCAAGCCGATAGTGTCTTACCTTCGGGTCGGTTTTCTGTTGGTCCGCCGCCTAACAACAGCGGCGACAGCCTGAAAGAGTCCAGCGACCATCGTGAAAGTCAGGAATCCCATCGCACCTAAAAATACGAAGCTCATATCCATGTCGTTTCTCCTTTCAACTGTTGAAAAGGTCCATGTCCTTCATAGAGCTACACTTCACCGAGGAGACAGGCCTCTCCTCACGAAGCGACCTGTCTGCCTCGGTGGGCAACGCCGTGCGGAGTTTCGGCGTCACCTCTACAAAACCAATAAACCGGCCTCCGAAATCTTGTCGTTGCCATCGTCTTATCTCGCAGGGTCACTACAACCGGTTACTTCTTCTGGATCGCTTCCTGGATACCACGGACACAGCGAAAGCCGGTTCCATGAGTTTGCAAGGCGAACCCGCCGCGACCGCGCGCCGATGTGGTGATATCGGACGCTGGACTATGCCAGGACCCGCCACGAATCGACCGAACCACTCCCTTTTTGTCGGGACCTTGTGGGTTCCGATTGGGCGCATGTTGATAGTAGTCCGCGTCGTACCAATCGGAGACCCACTCCCTGACGTTCCCGGCCATATCCTTCACTCCGTAGGGTGAATCTCCATCTGGAAGTGATCCGACTGCATGCAGGGTATGCTCGTCCTCCCACTCTCGATCAATGTTTGCCCGCTTCGCCGTGGGTGGGTCATTCCCCCATGGGTAGAGGCGGCCGTCAGTCCCGCGAGCAGCCTTCTCCCATTCTGCTTCCGTCGGCAGCCGTTTCTTCGCCCAACTACAATAGGCCTTGGCGTCGTACCAGGTTGTCTGGACCACCGGTAGTTGCTCAATACCCTTAATGGATTGGAGGGGCCCGGTGCCATAGGGATTGGGTGGTGTGCGATGGCCAATCGCTTTCACAAAGACCATGTACCGTTCATTTGTCACTTCAACTTGATCGATCGCAAACTCGTCCAGGTAGACAGATCGCTGAGGTCGCTCATCCTCCCGCCCTGTTCCTTCTGGATTGCCCATCAGAAATTCTCCAGCCGGAATCGTGACCATCGGCACCGGGTCAAGCTCTTTCGCTTCCGCGAATGCTTCCAGGGTGAGCAATTGCATCATCGCCAGAGCTGTGACAACTGCCATCGTCATTCTCTTGAGCTGAGTTGATCTCTGCCACAGACCAGTGATCATTTCTTCTGCTCCTTGCTACCCTTTATGGCTTGGGTGGTATGGAGTCTTACTTGCTTGATAAGCGCTTCAACCTGGTGCTCATCTCCTCTGTCAGCTGCTTCTTGTGCCTGGGTCACGAGGGTTCTGGCTTCGTGCAGGTGCTGCTCAATTTCCGCCTGAAGGGCAGGCGAGGCCACTGTTCCTCCTAATGCTGCCTGGTGGTAGACCTCCCATGCGTGGTCTACTTCATGATTGGCCTCGTGGACCAATTTGGCCTTATCCTGATGCGCGTGTCCGGGTGAATCGATGGGACCAGCGTGGAGGGATGAGGCTCCGAGTAGGGCGATGAGGATAATCCCTCGATAAAGAATCTTGCTGAGTATCATTGGTGCGCCTCCGTCATGATCACATCATGTACAAGTCTCGTGAAATCTTCCTTCACGGTCGCTTCATCGATTGGTCGATCAATAGTCGGAGATCCAGGAGCTCCCTATTCTTTGGGTCAAGGGCCAGTCCTGGAGCAAGGGCCTGCTGGGCCTCCGCAAAGCGCTCTCGTCCCATTTCGGCGTAGGTCAAGATGGTGGCGTCTTTGATTCGCTGATCGATTTCTGGTGGGGCAGTCTTCGCGCAGCGGAACCCCAACCCCACGCCGTAGCTGTTATTCAGAGGGTGATTCCAGAATCGGTGCGTCGACCTGACCGAGCCTTCTGGTGCGACCCAGGATCCGCCTCGAATCACACGTTTTTCTCCGAGTGTCAGCAGATCCACATAGGTCCCAGTGCCACCTATCCATACGGGTTTTTCAGGTCCAGTGGGATTGACCATTGGTTCCAGCTGGCTGTAGTAGCGTGGGTCGTACCAGTCCAAGACCCATTCAAACGCATTGCCGGCCATGTGATGGAGGCCGTAGTAGCTGACCCCATCGGGATATGAATCGACCGGGCTTGTGGCATCATGAGTTTTTCCATAGTTGACTTTCGCCGGATCAAAGTCGTTGCCCCAGGGATAGAGATTGCCATTTGGCCCTCGGGCGGCCTTTTCCCACTCCGCTTCCGTCGGCAGCCTCTTGCCGCGATACTCACAATAGGCACGCGCGTCATACCAGCTGACGCCGACCACTGGCTGGTTCGGGCGATTGAGGCGGGGATCATCCCAATAGGCAGGCGCTCCGTGTCCTTTCGTTCTCATGAAATCTCCATAGTCCTTGTTGGCGACTTCATATTTATCGATAAGGTACGAATCGAGGAACACCATATGGGCCGGGCTTTCGTCATTCAATGTGCGAGCAGGCGTTCTGTTGCGTAGGTGATACCTCGGTATGCGATTTCTCGCAGAGGTGTTAGCCTGTTCCATGGCGTCTTCCTTGTCGAGTCCCATGATCGAAGGTTCTTGGCCGATGTACACCATGTCCTTCGGGACCAAGGATTCTTCAGCACGGATTGCCGGGTCCACTGTTGTGAATGCGGTTGCCAGCGCCGCGATCACAATGATTCTTGCTGTATACATGGCAGACCTCCCTTAGCACTTGGTTTCCCCATTGGAAGCAGTCTCATCTCTCTCGGTACGCCAGGTTCAGCGGCGGTGCTGCGTCGCCGTCTGCCCATTCGGTATTTTCGGCATATCGAGGTCCCTCATTTCTCTCAATGCTGCTTGCGCGATTCCTCCCAACATCCCATCGAACACAAACTCGTGCGGCACGTAGAGGGAATACCAGTACAGTTGGCCTTTCAGTCCCACAGGATCAAAGATTGCCGTCTGCCGTATCTGTGTTGAGGAGCCGGCCTCTTTTACCTCAAACTCGAGCCACGCCCGCCCGGGCAAATTCATCTCGGACTTGAGCCGCAGGAGGCGATTCCGCTCAATGGCCTCAACGCGAAATGAGTCGACCGTGTCGCCGACGCGCAGGGTCGTGGATAATGGCCGTCCACGTCTCATACCGACACCCCCTTGAAGCAGGTCGATGGAGCCACGCAGGCGCCACAGCCAGTCGCACGCGTACCAGCCATGGTCACCGCCAATCCTCTCAATGCAGCTGAAGACCACGTCAGGCGGTGCTTCGACAGTCCACGTCCGTGAATCGACGATGCGCGTGCCGAACCGCACTCCACCCCACGCCGGCAGCCTGCCGGATGAAGAGAGGGCATCGGACCAGCGCGTTTCGGAGAAGTGTCGCTCTTCACGGACAAGGGCTCGGCGGATCGCTTCATCGATTCCCATCGGACGTACTGAGAAGGTTGTCAGTGCAGCATTGTCCCGTACCACCGTGACATGGACGATGCTCTCGATAATCGCTCGGCCGATGCGAGCGTAAAGCGGTGTGATCAACCCCAACCACAGAGCAGACAGCCAAGGGGTGAGGACCGGCACTGGGATGATCAGAGGCTTAAGCCCGCGTTGCCGGCCGTATGCCCGCATCATATCCGCGTAGGAGACTTTGTCCGCCCCGCCGACTTCGTAGATACGGTAACTGGAGGTTGGAATCTGAAGCGCTTCCATTAGGTAATCCAGTAAGTCGTCGATTGCGATCGGCTGCGCCTTCCCCTTGACCCATTTCGGAGTGAGCATGATCGGCAAGCGTTCGACCAGCGCGCGAACCAGCTCAAAGGAGGCACTACCGGAACCAATCACAGCGGATGCGCGAAACTCACAGACCGGCAGGCCCGACTGCCTCAAGATGTCACCGACCTCGTGCCGACTGCGCAAATGTGCGGAGAGTTCCTCTTCGTCGCTGCCCAAGCCTCCCACATAGATGAGTCCCTTCACGCCAGCTGCCTTGGCTGCTTCGCTAAAGTTCCGCGCCGCCTGCCGGTCCGTCTCCTCAAACGAGCCGGTCGAACGCATGGAGTGGACCATGTAATAGGCCACGTCGACCCCGCGGAACGCGCTGTCGAGACTCGCTCGATCAAGCACGTCTCCGGCGACAACTTCGGTTGAGGGACGGACCTTTTGCTTAAGTATCTCTGGATGCCTGGCTACACAGCGCAAGCGGTAACCCTGATTCTCCAACGACGGTAGAAGACGGCCGCCAATGTACCCGCTGGCCCCAGTGAGAAGGATCAGAGAGGTCCCTGGGATTGCTGCTGGGCTCGCTATCGATGTACCTAGAGCTGTGTCAGACTTATTCACTTCAGACCTCGTATCACGACTTGGGCCAGGGGAGGGGGCGATACCCCCTCCCAGGCTTCGACTATTTCTTCTTCATGGTCTTCTGGATCAGTTCACGAGTGGCAAGATACTCCTGGTTCCCGGGATCCGAGGCCAACGCTTTCTCAATCGCAGCCATGGCGTCCGCATTCTTTTCGGCACCCATGGCGACTAGCGCCTGAATGAAGGCGTCACGTCCTGTTTGCACGGCTTCGTCCGAAACCGTCTGTACGGACCTTGCGCAACGAAATCCAAGCCCGACTCCGTATGAATTATTATCAGGCTGATTCCAGAAGCGGTGACTCGTATGGAGTGAGGTTTCCGGCGCAAGCCAGGACCCACCACGGAGCACTTTCACCGGTCCTTGATTGGCGAAGTTGTACCCCTTTTCGGCGCCGCGGGGATTCATTGCTGGACTGGTCTTGTAGTAGTTGAGGTCATACCAATCCTCGACCCATTCGAAGACGTTGCCGGCCATGTTGTAGACGCCAAACCCGCTTACTCCATCTGGGTAGGAATCGACTGGCGCGGTGCGGCCCACGTTCTGCCCATAGTTGGCCTTCTTAGGATCCAGCATGTGTCCCCATGGGTAGTGGTTGTCGCCTTGTGGACCCTTAGCCGCTCGCTCCCACTCCGCTTCCGTCGGAAGCCGTTTGCCATCCCACTTGCAGAATGCATTGGCATCAGTCCAGCTCACACCGACAACTGGATGGGTAGGCTTACTGAGCCTTGGGTCGTCCCAATAGGCCGGTGCCGGGTGACTGGTTGCCTTCATAAACTCCTTGTAGCGTGCATTCGAGGCTTCGAACTTGTCGATCAGATAGGCATCAAGCACAACCTGGTGCTGGGCCTCATCCGAATGCTCGCTACTGCCCATGGTAAATTCTCCCTTTGGGATGAGCACCATGTCCCCCGCTGTGGCGACTGAGACGGCTCCTACCATCACCGTCACCCCCAATCCGATCTGAAACACCGTTAGACTCCGCATAAGAGACCTCCTTGGTTTGGAACACCAGGACCGCCCTGGTACAGCAAAAATGCAATTCTGATTTTCCCAACTAATTCAAATGTTGGACTATTTCTCCGACCAATTCCAGGATGAAGTACGCCTCGGCTTCCTCTCCTATGGTTCGGGTGGTCAACTCAATTCTCGATGTGCTCTTTGTTGTCATGACATCCTCCCTCGATACAGACGCGATTTCGTTCACGTGTTTAAGTGCAACTCAATCTATTTCCTCAGTGAACCGATGCCGGCTCATGCTGTGTCGCTACTGACTGGCCATAAATTGAACGATTCCTCAGAATGACGGCATCGACGATGTCACCGCACTGCACGCATCGTCTTGTGGCGCATTCCAACTCGCTCGTGCTGTTCCACAGGTCCATAGAGACTTCATTCACCATAAGACCGCTACATCTTCGGCAGTTTGATGGACGCAGTGCTGGAGAGAAGTCTGATTGACTTCCAAGTTTGCCGACTCTCGCTCTTTGCTCCGCGCTCGCCATGGTGCCCTCCATTGCATGAAGTTCAATGTGTGTCATAAGTATGTCTAATGTATAAAGCAATATGTCCAATGTGTCAAGTGTTATTGTTTAATATATTTGACAAACAATGGACATAAAAATAGAATGAATTCATAAGGGTAGATATTTAAATAAATTAAATAGTTATGGATCTCGTGGGCCTATCGAGAGATGTCATTCAGGCCTGGGGACGTCGAGTTGGTCTTATGAAACTGACAAAGGGGGCGAGTCGATATCGAAACTGCGGAGAGGAAGATGGCGCGCGCGCCATTCGTCAGTTATGGATTAACTACCGTATGAATATGTGCTTAGGTTCTGGAGAACTTTGCGGAGTTGGATCACAGGTTGGATCGATTGATGAGGCAAACCGTATCTCACGGATAACGAGGAGAGGCTGATCAAGTGGCATCATACCCACTCACTGTATTCTTCGATGGGGCCTGTCCGATTTGCGATCGAGAAATCGCCCTCATGAGACGGTTGGATAAGCGACGGCTACTGGTATTTTGCGATTTCTCACGGCCGGACTACGACCCAACATCCATAAACATCTCACCCGCTGAACTTGGGAGAATCATTCATGCCCGTTGGGGTGATGGGACCGTGATCACCGGCGTCGATGTATTTCGAGCTATGTGGGAGGCAGTTGGCCTGGGATTCTTGGCGAGACTCAGTCGTCTTTCTTTAGTCGAGCCGCTTGTCGTGAGGGCCTATACCTGGTTTGCACGAAACCGCTTGAGGCTCACTGGTCGCTCGCATACCTGTCCAGAAAATGCATGTAAATCTGCTCTTTCGCGTCCGCACGGTCAGTGAGTGGGGAGAGTCATTTTCCCCAGCCCGCTCCTACAAACCACCCTTTGCGATAGGGGTCATCCTTCACCGAAGGTTGACTGGAGAGGCAAGGTACTGGCCAGGAGCGTGGCGAGAACTCCGGTCAGCGTTAGTGCGATTCGGATGTTAGATCATGTCAATGGTAGGCCTTCTTGTTCCTCTACGGACTCTTTGCACAGCGGAACCCACTGTTGAAGTTCCGATACGCCGGCGAGTCGTAGTCGGTGGTCGACGGTATGTTAAAGTCCCGGCGAGCTGATCGCAGGCTCTCGGGAGTAAAGTCCCACGAGCCGCCCCGCATCACCTTGTATTTTCCGCTTTTCGGTCCTGCCGGGTTTCGCGATGGGCTGGTCGCATAATAGTCTTGGTCATACCAGTCGTTCACCCATTCCCAGACGTTCCCCGCCAGATCATAGATCCCATAGGGGCTCTTGCCGGCTTTCAATTGCCCCACCGGCGCCAGCGCATCATGTTTGTTCCACTTCTCCTTCTCCTTTCCATAATTAGCGCGGATCGGATCGGGTGGATCGTTACCCCAGGGATAGATGCGCCCATCTGTTCCCCGTGCCGCCTTCTCCCATTCGGCTTCGGTCGGCAGCCGCTTGCCGGCCCACTTGCAATAGTGGTTCGCATCTGCCCAATCGACATTGACAACCGGGCGCTTCTGATGAGGCGGCTCGTTCATAGTTATCCACTTCGGTGGTGGGAATATACTGGTAGCGTCCAGAAACTTCGCATATTGCTCAATCGTTACTTCATAGACATCCATATAATAAGCATCGAGAAAGACCTTGTGTTCGGGCTTTTCATGGTCACTACCTTCGTTGCTCCCCATGGTAAAGTCCCCGGCTGGCACGAGGACCATCGGCCCCACATTCTTGGGGGTGATCTTCTCCGGCCGCTTGTACCCTTTGTAATCTTTGTGTTCGACAGGTTTTCCTCCATGCGAGAAGGTATGCATGAATGCGACAACTTGCCAGATCTGGTCTTCTGAGAGGAGCGATTTCCATGGCATCATTGGTGTCTTTGGAATCCCTTCCGCCACCCGCCAGAACCAATAGCTATCTGAAAAGCGTTTAGTATTTTTCAGGCTACGAACCCCCTCCCCACTTCTTACTGGTTCACCATCTTCGCCATGGCAGCCAGTACAGGAGACAAGCGGGTCGGTTTCACCGAGATAGATCTTTTTCCCCTCCTCAATGATTTTTGGATCCGTCCACCAACCGGCTGGCATTTTGTTTTTGGCATAAGCGGCTGGCACTGGATCCAACGGCATGAGTTCTGCCGAACCGGCGATCCCTCCTGAGAGAGTCAGGCTCGATACCAACACCATGATGCATTGCGCGATCATCCTGCCACTCATGCGCGACCTCCTATTGCTACCTCAACGTATTGGACATCTGGTAGTGTTTGACGATCATTTTGACAGCGTCATGTTGACTTTGGATTAGGAAGGGTCACGAGAGATAGCCTAGTCCTTCTCATCCTCATTCTTGTCTTCTGTTTCTTTTTGCACTTCTTTCAAGACCATCACATTCTGAACTCGACTCGCATTGAGATCGCTCTCCGGGACTTTCTTATGGACAAGATTCTGATGGCAATCAATGCAGGTGGCGCCCTCGGTTTCCATCTTCTTGTGCGCGGCCTTCGCCGATGTGCCAGGTGGCTTGGTATTCTTATGGCACTCCCGGCAAGTGACGCTGTCCCAGTTTTTCAGAGACATGCGAGCGTAGTGGGCCATGATTGGCCGGCGCTCGTTAAATTTCTTGATCGTTGAGTAGTCATGTTTCATCTCCGCGAGCACCGCCCGCGTCCCGTCATAGATATGTGTCCACAGCGCCAGATGAAAGTTCCCTAAGCCCTGGGGGACATGGCAATCCTTACAGTCAGGATCGGCCCCTAGCGCGCCATAGTGTGAGGACTTTTTTAGCTCCTCATAGGGGTAGGTCTGGGAGTGGCAGCTCACACAGAACTCGGTTCTGGAGAGGGCGTGCTCGCCGCTGAATACCACGGCGATTGCTCCGACTGTAAGAAAGGCGCCAAGAAGCAGGGCACTACCCGACACGGTCAAATATTTCTTGAACCTCCCTTCCATGATGACCATCCTAGCGCATGTCCAATGTTTGAATCTTGTATGTCTAATGTATAATAGAACATGTCTAATGTGTCAATAGTGTTAGTGTTGTATATTTGACAAACATTGGACATTTTAATATAATTAAAGAATGTTCATGAATAAACATAGAATTCATAGGGTTGCGAAATTAACTGGCCTGTCGAAGGACGTCATTCGTGTATGGGAGCGGCGGTATGGGCTTGTCACACCTTCGCGAAGCTCGAATCGCTATCGCGAATATAGTGATGAGGATGTGGCACTCCTTCGCTTTGTGAAGGCCCAGATGGAGCAAGGTGCAACAATCGGTGGTCTCGCCACAGAGGGGCGTGACCCGCTCATCGTACGTATGCGTCTCGCCACTCCGTTTATCGCGGAGGAACAGAAGCCGCATGAACATCTATTAGATGATTTGATGGGATTGCTTGACCCGATCGACAAGGCGGGGTTCGAGAGGAAACTGAACGGTGCAGTGGCCGTCATTCCGTTCGAAGAAGCTGTCCAGCGGATTTTACTCCCACTACAACGACGAATTGGGGAAGAGTGGCACGAAGGCCGTCTTGGTACAGCCATCGAACATTACGTGACGAAGCTCATCCAGCAGAAGTTGTTTTCTGTGATGAGTCAGCTTCCGGTGAATGAATTCGGTCCGCGTGTCTTGATCGCTTGTCCTGAAGGTGAAACGCATGAAATCGGGGCCCAAGCCGTGGCGTATATCGCAGCGACAAGAGGTTGCCAAGTCTATTACTTAGGCCCTAACTTGCCCATGTCAGACCTCATGACTTTCTGCGAGAAGATCAGTCCCGATCTCGTGCTTCTCTCTCTTACTGAAGCGAAGTCTCAGGATGCCATGCTCCAACAGCTGAAGGGATTTGAACAACTGGCTACGCGATGGCCTCTGGCCGTGGGTGGGCAGGGTGCTCGCGCGTTCGGAGACCTTCTTCGTGAGACCAAAGTTGAATTGCTCGATGATCTCGCCGCACTACACAGCCGCCTGATGATTCTTCTTTCGATGCGCCAGCGCGTGTATCAGTAACGCCAATTCATATCCCTGCGATGCGGACGTCGTTTTCAATGGAGTCACAAGGGGAGAGGGTTTCGGAAAATCTATTGCACCGGGGAAGTGGATGAGGTGAATGATCTACACTTATGAGCAAAATTTGCTGGAGACCTACTCCAATGTGACTGCTCAGCTCAATGGTCATCGGATTTGATCGGTCCACGCACGCACCAGACTGGATAGGTGTAGATTTTGATGAAACTCAGGACGTTACCGAGGAATGCATCCACATATCGCGCATAGGAAGGCTGATTCTCTTCGGGGACAACTGTCCAATAGGATGTTGGCTGGATGTTCAAGAATGGATGCCCTGGGGGGATATTGGGTATCGGGGAGTCCACTGCCGGCCCCACGAGGCTACGCATTTCGGAGGGCGCCGGTAGGCGCCAGCCTTTTTGACCACCGGTCACTCGGGTGACACATGTAGTGCGGGCTTCGTTCCATGTTACGGACGTTGGCATTGGGGAGAGCTCCCAGATGAGGTTTGTATCCTTATCCTGAACCGCATTGTTGTTGAAGTCAGGCAAGATCACGAAACGTTCGGCCGCCGGATGTGCCTCTTGCCAGTTTTTGATGATATCGGCGATGAGCGCGTCTTTTTCGACAGCCGGGCGCATCAAGAATTGGGAACCCACTAGGCAAGCTCCCCCAATGAGGACCAGGAGCAGCAATTGGCGCACCCACTTATTAGCTGGCACTGCGTAACTCCAAATCGTCAAAAATTTAAATATGAGAAAACGCGTTCATCCTACGCTATGGATGAGGGTGTATCAATGTTGTGCTCATCAGAGCTTGAGGATATCCATGGGAATGGATCAACCATGAGGTGGGGTCTTAATCAGCAGTAAGGAATTCTCATCTCCATCCTTTAGGCAGAATGTTAAAATCGGTGGTAATTCTGGATGTAGGTCTTGCGTGCTAACCATTTATCTCATTGCATGCCGACGCTCTTTCAGGCCATAATTATCAATAAGTTAGAATGCAGCAGAGAAAGCCGAGCATGCTAGAATTAGATCGTATGAGAGTGGTGGGGGTAATTGAGTTGAAAAGAGTATCTTGATGAGTATAAATTATACATGCGTGAGAGGAAGGAGAAGGCGTTTTCTCTAGAAATCATTGTAGCGAAATAGTAGGAGAGCGCAGTCTCTGAGATTTATATAGTGGAGGGAGGGACATATTATGGCCAGCGATAGAGGGTATGATATCTCGCAGTGGTACGATTCGAAGCCGG
>CAKKRK010000217.1 GCA_919902665.1 Nitrospiraceae bacterium | reverse complement strand
CCATACCGGGCGGGGCCACATCGAGCTGGAAGTTCACCGAGTCGGAATCTGAATCTACAGCTTTCACTGCATATTCATATCGATTGCGTTCGATGGACGTTGGTGGAGATGAGACGATTTTGGGTGCGCTATTCCCGACCGTGTAGGGATCCGAGCGTGACATCTTTCCGGCGGCCTGCTGGTCGCGCGGCCTGACTTCAACCACGACGAGATCCTGCGGTCTGACCCCAGTGAGTTCGAGAAAATCTTCTTCACCATCTTTCACGACGCGTCCGTTCTGGGTCCATCGATACAGAAACTGTGGGGTATCTTGATCATGATCCGAGGCGTCCACCAATGCTTGAAGACGATCTCCTCGTTCGTCCGATTTCAAGCCAATGCCGACCTGAGCAATCGACGGAGGAGTATTGTCCACCGTAATGGTTTCAGATTCTCGGCTAGCCCCGGCAACCTTTCCATCAAACGGCACCGCTTCCAAATAAACTCGGTCCCCTCGCTTTAGCAGAGACGCCGAAAGAGTTGGGCTTTTCTCGCCATCGACGACTTGATCGTTCAGATACCAGTGATACCGAACTTGGACCGTGTCATTGTCCGGATCATGCGTGTTGACCTGCGCGATGAGATCTGTTTGCCGATTGAAAGGGGTTGGCCCCAAGACAATGGAGTGAATGGCGGGCGGCTGATTAGCTTTTGGAGGTTCACTGGATCGTGATGTGCAGCCAGGGATGGGCAGAGAGATGATCGTTAACAGAACACATACTGACTTTATCCCTCTCCGCGATCGTTTCCACGAATGCGACTGAACGGCTGTTCTTCCCAAACATGCTTGAGAAGAACAGCCACACTGCTCGCCGGATGTTTGTACTTCTCTATGTTGCACTCGGTCACTCGCGCAGATTGATCCAAGCGATGAACCGACTCGTGACAGCTCCAGGGTTCGTGCAAATCGTGTTGGTCAATCCCGCACTCGATTGCATCATTCCTGTAATGCCTGACTGACACCCACTTCCACCAGTCCCAGCACCACCAGTGCCCCAACCTTGGGCACCGATGTGAACGGCCATCACCGAAAGCATTCCCGTGCCTTGACCGATATCGACCTTCGCATTCGCCATCGTACTGCTCCCCGATGCGGAGGTCCCTAGGACTGGGGTGCTCATGGCACTCCCAGTTTGATAAAACAGACCGTAGAGATACCCGTCACCAGCTGAGATACAGAGATCGTCCTGAGGCACATAGGTGGGGTAGAACACGATCCCGCCGAGTACCGTCGGCGAGGTGATGGACCGCTCCCGTGTGGCCGTGAGATTGGTAAACCAACCGTCCTTGCTTTGCACCAGACCTTGCAAGGTCGTAGTTGGATCGGTTCCTTGAACCTTTTGAACTCCTGACAGTGCTGTCGAAGTCACTTGATTCGTCCCTGTTGCACAGACGACACATACCGCAACGTCGGAGACATTCACGAGGCTGGTCGCCTTACAACCGTTTATGCTCCCTTCTGTACAACTCTCACTCAAAACCGAATCTTTGATGCCGTATAACCGTTGTGATTCGGAGTTGGTCTTGTCGGTATTACCGAAGAACCGCCCAGTCCCGAAAAAGAGCCACAAATTGTTGGCATCGTCGACCGCAAGGCCTGGAGCGGCTACCATTGGCCCGGCTTGGATCGCAGTCCCTGACGGATAGGGTGAAAAGTCATCCAATACCTCGCTGGGCACGCGGCTTCCCGACAAATCATATCCCCACGTCGAAGACGAACAGGGGGCCGTGAGACATCCACCGGCGGTCAACCGGTACATCCGCCCTCGCCAGGGAAGACTACCGTCATT
>CAKKRK010000216.1 GCA_919902665.1 Nitrospiraceae bacterium | reverse complement strand
CCAGTTCCGGAACGAATTTCTGAGCAGAAACGTCAATTAATCAGACCTTCCCTAGCAGTTGGCTAGACCGGCGCCATCGCCGCTTTGAGCGATCGGACAAACTCGGCAACATGGCTGACCATCTTGGGATCTTGCTGGTGGGACGCAATACGCTTCACGATGGCGCTGCCGACGATCACCCCATCGGCCATTTTGGAGACCTGCGCGGCATCCTCCGGCGTCGCCACGCCGAAGCCGACGGCGACCGGAGAGGAGGAAACTTTCTTGAGCTTCTTCACATTCTGTTGGATGTCCGTCACATTGCTCAGCTTCGCCCCGGTAATCCCGGTCAACGAGACGTAATAGACAAACCCGTGCGATTCTTCCGCTACCAGCCTTCGCCGACTGGGCGTACTGGTCGGTGCCAATAGAAAAATAAGTGGCAGGCCTACGGCATCAGCCGGGCCCTTGAGCGGACCCGATTCGTCCGGCGGCATATCGGGAACAATCAACCCATCCACCCCGGCAGTTGATGCAGCCTTGCAAAACTGCTCACAGCCCATGGCGTGGATGGAGTTGTAGTACAGCATCAACACGATGGGAATGTTCGTCTGCTTCCTGAGCGAGGTCACTGCAGCCAGGATTTTCCGCAGTGTTGTGCCGCTCTTCAACCCACGCTCAGCGGCCTGCTGAATGACCGGCCCGTCGGCAATCGGATCCGAGAAGGGCACGCCCAGCTCGATGATATCGGCGCCTGCCTGTTCTAAGGCCACCACCAGCTGTTCTGTTTCCGCCAATCCAGGGTCCCCCGCCATGAGATAGGCAATGAGCGCTTTCTCTTTCTTATCACGCAATCGCTGAAATGTGGTTTCCAGTCGTCCGCTCATAGCTCCACCCCTCGCATCTTCGCGACCTGCTGCACGTCTTTGTCGCCACGACCTGACAAGTTGGCGATGATGAGCTGCGACTTCTTGAGCTTTGGCGCTAACTTGACGACTTCTGCGATAGCATGCGCGCTTTCAAGCGCAGGCACGATGCCCTCTTCACGCGCCAGGAGATCAAAGGCTGACATCGCCTCCGTGTCCGTCGCATAGGTATATTCGATACGGCCCTGATCATGGTAGAGACTATGCTCCGGTCCGACCGCCGCATAGTCCAACCCGGCAGAGACGGAATGGGTCAGATTGATCTGTCCGTTTTCATCCTGCAGCAGGTAGGTCATGGTGCCTTGTAACACTCCCGGCTTTCCGCCTGAGAATCGAGCGGCATGTTTTCCGCTCACAATCCCACTCCCTCCGGCTTCCACCCCGATCATCTTGACCTTAGGGTCGCGGAGGAATGCATGAAACAGTCCGATGGAATTGCTCCCGCCCCCGACACAGGCCACGAGATAATTCGGTAACTTCCCTTCCGCAGCTAGGATTTGCTTCCGCGCCTCTTTGCCGATGATGGCCTGGAAATCGCGGATCATCATGGGATAGGGATGCGCCCCGAGAACTGAGCCCAGAATGTAATGGGTGGTGCGCACGTTGGTCGTCCAATCCCGCATCGCCTCACTGATGGCATCTTTTAAGGTCCGGCTGCCGGCATCAACCCCTGTCACGGTCGCGCCCAAGAGACGCATACGATAGACGTTCAGCGCCTGCCGTTGCATATCATCGGTGCCCATGTAGACTTCACATTCCAGCCCGAACATCGCAGCTGCCGTCGCGGTGGCTACCCCATGCTGGCCGGCTCCGGTCTCCGCAATGATGCGCCGCTTTTTCATGCGCATAGCCAGCAACACTTGCCCGATAGCGTTGTTAATCTTGTGTGCACCGGTATGACACAGGTCTTCACGCTTCAGATAAATCTTTGCGCCGCCCAATTTCTTGGTCAGCCGATCGGCACGATAGAGGCTGGTCGGACGCCCGACATATTGCTTGAGGTAATAAGCCAGGTCAGCTTGGAACCGGCGGTCTTTCTTGACCTTCGCATACTCCGCTTCCAGCTCAAGCAGCGCCGGCATGAGGGTTTCCGGGACATAGCGACCCCCATAGGGTCCGAATCGGCCATGGCTATCTGGGAGCATCGACATGTGAGCGTATCCTCCTGAATAAATCGGTAGCAGTATAATCGTGCTTATTCGACTGGAACAAGCCTGGCCGCTTGAATAAACGCCTTCACCTTGTTCGGATCTTTCTTGCCGGGGCTCTGCTCCACCCCACTGCTCACATCGACTCCGTAGGGACGAACCTGAGCAATTGCCTCAGCCACATTAATCGGCGTGAGTCCTCCCGCCAAGATGATGGGTGTCGAGCGAGCGGCATCCTGCGCTAAGGTCCAGTCAACCGTCTTCCCGGTCCCGCCATAGGCCTGGTCCGAAAATGCATCGATGAGAAACCCTCGCACGTTGGCCCGCCCTTGGAATTCTGCCAGGGCGAGGAAGGTGCCCCGATCCTTCAATCGAAGGGCCTTCAGCGCTGGACGGCCAAGATTTTGGCAATAGAGAGCTGATTCATCGCCATGGAGTTGAGCCAAAGCAAAGCCACATTCGTCCATAAGTGCACGAACCCTCTCCGCCTCTTCGTTGACAAACACCCCCACCGGGAACACAAACG
Source organism: Nitrospiraceae bacterium (assembly GCA_919902665.1). Classification (GTDB taxonomy): domain Bacteria; phylum Nitrospirota; class Nitrospiria; order Nitrospirales; family Nitrospiraceae; genus Nitrospira_D. The sequence continues at coordinate 14,328 of CAKKRK010000216.1, read as the reverse complement.
GCGGAAGACTGGCAATGATGGATCTCGCGACTGTCGGCTCTACCCAACGTGGGCTTTTGCGGTACATGACAAACCCCAACGCATCTGCGCCCGCTGCCACCGCGACTCCTGCGTCTTCCGCATTGGTAATTCCACAAATTTTTACTTTCATGGCCAATGATCTACTCAGGCTGCGAATTGGGCGAGGCGAGGCCGAGCAACTCTCGGACTTTGTCAGCTGTGTGCTCGGCACGAATGAGCGATTCTCCGATCAACATGGCGTGTACACCAGCGTCGTTCAGCTTTGTCACGTCCTCTCGCTTATGAATCCCGCTTTCGCTGATAATCAACTTATCGGGCGGGATCCGTTTTGCCAGACGAAACGTGACATTGAGATCCGTCGTGAACGTTTTTAGGTCTCGATTGTTAATCCCAATCATCCTCGCAGTAGGAATCCACTCCAGAACCGTATCCAACTCCCGCTCATGATGAGTCTCAAATAGACTGTCCATCCCGAGTTCAGTGGCCAAGGCGTAGAAATCCATGAGTTGGCGACGCTCCAAGGCGGCCACAATCAGCAAAACCGCATCGGCCCCATGAGCCCGCGCTTCATAGAACTGCACGTCGCCGACCATGAATTCCTTATTGAGCACCGGGATCGGGAGTGCGCGCTTGATCTCTGCAAGATACCGAAGGTCGCCTTGAAAAAAGTCTTTGTCGGTCAAGACGGACAGGGCCGCTGCCCCATGCTCCTGGTATGTGCGTGCAAGCCCTAGATAATCAAACTTGTCCGAAAAGTCTTCTCGTAAAAGCCCCAGGCTCGGCGACGCTTTCTTGATTTCCGCGATCAAGGCTGGGGCGGTGGGAGACCGTGTGGCATCCAGAGTGACGGCAAACCCAAGGACTGGCGAGGCATCTCGAATCGTCGCCTTGAGGTCGGCCAGATAGGAACGGTTCTGTTTGTGCCTGAGTTCAGCTCGCTTGTGCTCAAGAATACGATCGAGAATCATGAGTCACTCACGCCTTCTTGGTGAATGCAATCAGCCGATCCAACTTTTCGGAGGCCGCTCCAGAATCGATCGTCTGTTGTGCAAGACGGAATCCGTCCTTGAGCGTTTTCGCTTTTTGGCCTACAACCATCGCGGGAGCGGCATTCAGACACACGATGTCCCTACTCGCCCCCTTCCGGCCCTGTAGAATCTCTTTCGTTACCCGTGCGTTTTCCTCCGGCGAGCCACCGGCGAATTCTTTTCGCGCTACACGCCGAACCTCGAACTCTTCCGGCGCGATAAAATAACTCGATACGACACCACCCTTCCCCTCAGCAACTCTCGTCCGGTCCGACAAGGTGATTTCGTCCAAGCCATCCAGACCATGCATCACAAAACAATGTTGCGATCCTAGCTCCAGGAGAACTCGCCCGAGGATATCCGTCCACTTTGCATCATAGACCCCCAGCACTTGGTGCGTGGCACCGGCCGGATTGGCTAATGGGCCAAGCACGTTCAGAATGGTCCGGATTCCCATTTCCTGTCGAACCCCGGCACACTGCTTCATCGCGCCGTGGTAGATCGGTGCAAACAAGAACCCGATGCCCACTTCGTCAATACAGTCGGCCACACGGCTCGGCTCGAGGTCAATTTTCACACCGAGCATGCTCAGCACATCCGCACTGCCGGATTTGGAGGATACTGAGCGATTCCCATGCTTTGCCACGGTAATACCGGCCCCGGCGACCACGAATGCTGCGGTCGTGGAAATATTGAACGTGTCGGCCCCATCCCCACCTGTTCCGCAGGTATCAACAACGATCGACGACCCGACTCTGATTCGGGTTGCTCGTTCCCGCATGGCGCGTACCGAACCAACAACTTCCTCGACCGTTTCACCTTTTTGCCTGAGTGCCATGAGATAGGCAGCCATCTGAGCCGAGGTCGCAGCCCCATCCATAATCTCCAGCATGACCGTTTCGGCCTCTTGCACAGAAAGATTGGTTCGATCGGCTAATTTGGCGAGCGCATCTTTGATCATGGCCACACAGATCAGGGGAGACTAGAGCTTTAAGAAGTTGCGGAGTAGATCTTTCCCGACGGTCGTCAGAATCGATTCTGGATGGAATTGGACCCCTTCGACACCCAGTGTTTTATGGCGGATCCCCATAATCTCGCCTTCAGCAGTCTCAGCGGAAATTTCGCAACATTCCGGAAGATTGCCTCGATTGACGATAAGAGAATGATAGCGCGTCGCTTCAAAGGGGTTGGGTAACGCCTGAAAGATGGTCTTGCCGTCGTGCTTGATCTGCGACGTCTTCCCATGCATCAACCGGGGAGCACGGATTACCTCACCCCCATATGCAACGGCCATGGACTGATGCCCTAAACAGACGCCAAGAATGGGCAGCTTCCCCCCAAACCGACGGATGGCGTCGACTGAAATACCGGCCTCCCGTGGTGTGCACGGTCCCGGTGAAATCACAAGACGGCGCGGATGTAAGTCCTCAATCTGGTCAAGCGTGATCTGGTCGTTTCGATAGACCTGCACATCCTCACCCAATTCTCCGAGATACTGAACGAGGTTGTATGTGAAGGAGTCGTAGTTATCGATGACGAGTAGCATGCTAAGACCTATTAATCGTCATGAGTCTTGAGTCGATACGCTTCCGCACCCGTTCGATGAACTGCCGACCAGTGATCATGCCCTATTCCAGCCCCTGTTCCGCCAGTTCAATCGCCTTCATCATGGCGCGGGATTTGTTGCAGGTTTCCTCATACTCATGTTCCGGGTTCGAGTCAGCGACGATGCCTGCCCCGGCCTGGATGAAGGCTCGACGGCGCGAGACCACAACCGTGCGTATATTGATGCACATGTCCATATTCCCTGAAAAACTGATGTAGCCGACGGCGCCGGCATAAGGGCCGCGTCTAGTCGGCTCAAGTTCCTCGATGATTTCCATCGCCCTGATTTTCGGTGCGCCGGACACGGTACCGGCAGGAAAACATGCCTTCAGCACATCATACACCGTCTTGTCCTGGCATAGCGTGCCTGTGACATTGGAGACCATATGCATGACATGCGAGTACCGTTCAACATTCATCAACGACTCGACGTGGACGGACCCCTGTTCAGCCACACGACCGACATCATTGCGTCCAAGATCCACCAGCATAATGTGCTCGGCCCGTTCCTTCGCATCCGCAAGAAGACGGCGTTCCAATTCCACGTCCTCATCCATCGTTGTGCCACGCCGTCTGGTGCCAGCAATCGGGCGTACCGAGACCAACCCGTCCTCACACCGTACAAGAATTTCGGGAGACGAGCCGACCAGTTCAACCCCCGCAATTCTGATGTAGTACATGTAGGGCGACGGATTCACGAGGCGCAGGGCCCGATAGAGCTGAAACGGGGGAGCCTGGAGATTTGTTTCCCATCGTTGCGACAAGACACACTGAAAGATATCGCCAGCCCTGATGTAGTCCTGCGCACGAGACACGATCTTCTCAAATTTCGCCTTGCTCATGTTGACCGTGAAACGAATCGGAGTTCGCCGACGCCTCGGCTTGACGGGTCGAAGAGGTCGACGGATTCTGGCAATCATCGCTTCGATCCTGCCTGTCGCCTCACGATAGGCCGAACGAATGTCTCGTTCCGACTGGGACTTTACCTGTGCATTGGCGACAACCTTGATCTTCTGCGAGACGTTGTCGAAGATGAGCAGCGTCTCGGTCAATACAAATGCAAAGTCCGGAACATCACGGTGTTCCTTCTTGCGAGAGGGAAGATCCTCAAACGTCTGCACTATGTCGTAGCCGAGGTACCCGACGGCTCCACCGACAAAAGGAGGCAGATCCGGAACCGTGACGGGGCGGTACGTCTCCATGATTTCCCGCAGACGGTCCAGTGGCGCGCCTCGGCTAGGGATTCGCCGGCAATCCGAACCCTTCTTCACACACAGATCGCCACGATCCTCGTAGATGACGAGCGGAGACCCGCTTCCAAGAAAGGAATATCTGGCCCACTTTTCTCCCCCTTGAATACTCTCCAGTAAATAGGCCGAGGGCCCATGATCGATCTTGGCAAAGGCCGAGACCGGCGTATCATGGTCCGCCAAGATTTCACGGAATAACGGAATGAGATTGCCCTGCTTTGCGTAGGAACGAAACTCATCCAGAGTGAGTGAATAGGTCGCTGCCCGCATGTCGTCCGCTTACTCTGCCCCCACCAGGAGCTTCTGTCCAATCTCGACGATGTCATCCGGCAGTTTATTCGACTTCTTCAACTTATCGACCTCAACGCCATATCGCCTGCTAATGCTATAGAGCGTTTCCCCCGCTTTGACCACATGCACCATCCCCGGTGTGACCTTCACCGGAGAAGTCGGCTCAGTCAGAGCCGCCATGCCTTTGTCTGAAAGATGACCACCGCTGTGACCGCCGGAAACAGCTTTCGGCAATTCAGCTTTTTTCGGTTTGGCTAGAGGGGCCTGGCCCTTTCTCTGCATATCCTCCAGGGCTTTTCGTTCCAGCACCGTCGCTTCCCTGATTGCTTCTGCCTCCTCTTGAAGACGCCCCATCTGCTCACGTGCTATCTGCACTTGCGCAGACAGCTCGCGATTCCTCGCCTCAAATTCAGACAGTTCGGCCTTGACGTGCCTGACTTCACTGTCCAACTCAGCCGTCCGTTTCTCTTCCTGTGCCAGGAGGCGCTGAAAATTCAGGCTTCGCGCTTTTTCCGCGTTGTGTTTTTCCTCTAATACAACACACCCACTTACCAACCACCCACCACAGAGCAGTATTCCTAATGAAATAATCTTCTGGATTCGCTCACAGACCTGCTGCTCTCCCTTCTGCATATATCCTCCTTTACCCAGGCTCTCTGCCAACTTCAGACCTGCTGAAGCGACGCTTAGAATAGTGGCCACTGATGCGAAAGTCAAAGCGGACCAGGCCCATCGGGTTTGACCGTTTCCGCACCCTTATGCTACGGTCAGTATGGTTCAGGCCTCTCTCTCCTCCCATGCCAAACGTCGTCTTTCATGGCACCTTAGAAACAATCGCTGGGGCGTCACTTCGTTAAGCGCAACAATGCGACAGGATTCACTCCATAACGACTCTCTGCCCTCGTCGAAAGCCACTCCCGCCGAGCAAGAGCGACTCGCCCAGCTCAAGGGCCAAATCCGGCATCATGACTACCTCTATTACATCAAGGACCACCCTGAGATTTCCGATGGAGAGTATGATCGGTTGTTCCGAGAATTGACCAACCTGGAACGGGCGTACCCGGAACTGGTTACCCCCGATTCCCCAACTCAGCGTGTCGGTGCCTCCCCCTTGAATAAACTCGGCAAGGTGCAGCATGAACGGCCCATGCTGAGCCTTGATTCCTTGATGAATTCTGAAGAGGTCCTGGCCTTCGATCAGCGGATGAAACGGGAGCTAGGTACGGACCACATCGGCTACACAGTCGAGCCTAAATTCGATGGCCTGTCAGTTGAAATAGTCTACGACCACGGGACGTTTGTTCGTAGCTCGACCCGTGGTGACGGACAGGTGGGCGAGGATATCACCATGAATCTCCGCACGATTCGCTCGCTCCCGCTGCAGTTGGAGACTGGATCGTACCCGGATCACTTGGTGGTGCGCGGCGAAGTGTACATGCGCCTTTCCGACTTTCATGCGCTCAATCGACGAATGACCGAGCGGGGGGACGACGCCTTTGCCAACCCACGTAACGCCGCCGCCGGTTCTCTTCGGCAACTCGATTCGCACATTACTGCTTCACGGCCACTCGTCGTCACGTGCTATGAAGTGACGGCGATGACTGGAGCTCATCCCCCGTCGCACTGGGCGGAACTGGAGATGCTGGCCATGTGTGGGCTTCCGGTCCCCCACCTTCGCCGACGATGCGAAACCATCGACCAGGTCTTGGCATTTCACCGGGAAACGGAGGATCAACGTGACAATCTCCCTTATGAAATTGATGGAGTCGTGGTCAAAGTCGATCGTCGAGACTGGCAGGCACAACTGGGCATGAAATCCCGAAGCCCTCGTTGGGCCATCGCGTTCAAATTTCCTCCTCGGAAAGAAATCACGGAGGTACAGGATATCGTCATCTCCGTTGGTCGAACTGGAACCTTAACCCCCCTCGCCCTCCTAAAGCCGGTGGAAGTGGGTGGCGTCACCATCAGCCGAGCAACGCTCCACAATGCTGATGAGGTCGCAAGAAAGGATGTCCGATTAGGCGACACGGTTCGAGTCGAGCGCGCAGGGGATGTCATTCCAGCGATCGCTGAACGTATCCCCGTCTCGGATGAAGTTCGGTCAGACCCCTTCCACATGCCACCTCATTGTCCGATATGCGGTTCTGCCGTGGCGAGAGAGGGTGCCTACTTCTACTGCACAGGCCAAGCCGCCTGTCCCGCCCAGCTGAAAGGTGCCGTCGAACACTTCGCATCGAAGACCGCTCTCAACATCGACGGACTAGGCAAAAAAACGGTTGCCCAATTGGTCGAACACGGCCTCGTGAAGGATCTATCAGACCTGTATCGGCTAAGGCCTGAACAACTTCTTGAGCTTGAGGGATTCGCGGAACGCTCATCAACCCTCCTCCTTGAGGCCATCGCGCGAAGCAAACACGTCACACTCGACCGATTTTTGATGGGCCTGGGAATCCGCCAAGTAGGGCAGCACATCGCCAAGGTGCTCGCGAAAGAGTTCGGCTCCCTTGATGCCATGATGTCGGCCGACTGCAACCGTTTTCAGAACGTCCATGAAATTGGTCCTGAAATCTCTGAGAGTTTGGTCTCCTACTTCCAAGAAAGTTCAAACCGACGGGTCATCGATGAATTGCGAACACTCGGTGTGTCGATCATCGACACACCCTCAGCTCAAAGTCAGGCAGTTTTGCCTTTCTCAGGAAAGAGCTTCGTATTCACCGGTGGACTAGTGAGGCTGACGAGAGATGAGGCTAAGGCGTTGGTTGAGCGGTTGGGTGCTACGGTGGCATCTAGTGTCAGCAAGAAGACAGACTATGTCGTAGCAGGCACGGCCCCTGGCTCGAAACTCGATCAAGCTCAGAAATTAGGGGTAACCGTCCTTAACGAGGAGACGTTCCTAGGCTTGATAGAACAACAGAAGGGGAGCTAGTCACACCGAGGCTTCGACCGGAACAGGCACTTTCTCATCCTTGAAAATTTGCACGCTTCGTATCGAGCGAGGATCCGCCTCGTGAACGATCAGGCGGCAGTTCTCGATACGGAGTTCTTCTCCTGCCTGCGGAATGCGACCGAGATTTTCCTGGATCAGCCCTCCGATCGTTAGAGCTTCCTCTCCAAGCTCGACTTTCAGAAAGTCGTTCACCTTACGAACTTCCGTCCGTCCATGAACCAGGATTTGGTTCTTTCCGATCCGTTTGATGAGCTCTTCCGTGATATCCGTCTCATCAACAATCTCACCGACTACCTCTTCAAGGAGATCCTCGAGGGTCACCAGCCCCATGACTCCGCCGAACTCATTCACCACAACCCCCATATGCCGCTTTTCCTGCTGGAACTGTTTCATCAAGTCGTCCGCCGTCTTGCCAGCCGGGACGAAGAGCGGAGGATGGGCGATATCCCGGAGGCGCAAATCGGTTCTTCCTTTGGCCAACTCGGTCAGCGCTTTCGTCTTGTAAAGAATCCCTGTAATGTTATCGAGCATACCGTCATAGAGCGGTATTCTTGAGTATTTGGAATTATACAGCGACTCTTGTGCTTCCTTGAGTCGAAGATTCCCGTCGAGAGAAAATACGTAGATACGCGGCGTCATCGCATCTTCCGCGGTAATATCTTTCAGCTGAAACACGTTTTTAATCATTTTGACTTCTTCTGATTCTAACTCGCCGGCCTTTCCTCCCTGGTCGAGCATGATTTTCAGCTCTTCCTCTGTTACCAAGGGAAGCGTCAACCCCTTCCCTCCCGTCAAACTGTAGATCAGAGGAACGATCAGAAAAAGAAGCGGTCGCAACATGACCTGAACCCCATAGATAGGGTAAGCCATGTTCAGCGTCACGGGTACGGAGAACTTTGCCGCCAGCGTCTTTGGGATAACATCCACTGACACAAGAAGCACAAAGGTCAAGATACCAATCATGACTGCAATCGCTTCTTCAAGCGCACTCTTGCCCCCATAGGCATTTAATGTGATGAAGGTGGCAAACATGGGGGTTGCAGTACTGACGAGACGGTCACCGACGAGAATGGTCGAGAGGAGCTTTTGGGGATCGCTCCTTAACTGAAGGGCTTTGGCTGCCCGTTTACTTCCGTTCTGCGCTAATGCTTTCAGTCGTGTTTCGTTGACCGAAAAGAAGCCGATCTCAGCTGTAGAAATAACAGCCGATAACCCTATCAATCCTAGTAGGATGAGGATGTCCATCGCAGTCGTCTAGTAGGGACGTTGGACCAGTATGGCTGGCCTGATGAGAAGCCGGGCGTCTCCCAGAGGATACCTCTTGGTCCACCCTTCAGAAGATCGTACGATTAAGATAACCGGACCGCTTAGAATAGAGTTCACAGCTAATACATCTATCACAGGGATCAAATGCAGGCAAGTAATCCAAGAAATGTCGCTTGAAAATCAATTGGTTCCAAACAGAACCCTCAGAATGATGCCACCGTCCTTCTCGTGTTTAGCTATCATCCCGCACAACAAGCGATTGCAGGTTCAATGTACGATCGAGGCGACTCGCGGCCATCTGAGCCTCCTGCTCAGTCATGAATCGACCAATTTGAACTCGGTAACGACGCCCTTCCTGGAGATCGATCTGAATGATACGCCCATCAGCAAAATCTCGTTGAACTTGTGCTAACAGCGCCCGAGCATTCTGAAGGTCCGCGAAAGCACCGACTTGAACCCGTAACACCCCCATCCCTTCGGGCCGAGAGTTATAGCCCACAACTCGAAGTTCGACCTGGTCGCTTCCGTTGCCGACCATCCCAAGCGCTTGGGCACCAGCCAACGAGAGGTCCAAAACCCGTCCCCTCGCGAACGGTCCTCGATCATTAATCCTGACCGTAACGTGGCGACCTGAAGTCAACGAATGCACAACTGCGACGGACCCGAGTGGCAGTGTCCGATGAGCAGCCGTCAGTTTGTACATGTCGTACCGTTCCCCATTCGCTGTCTTGTTCCCATGAAAGCCAGGGCCATACCACGAAGCCATTCCTCGTTCTACAAACCCAATGGGATACCCGGGGAAACGATCAATAGGACGAGGAGCGGTGGTGCAGCCTTGATAGAGGACGGCGCCCAGTCCGATCACGACCATGGGCAGAGAAGTAAGTTTCGTGAGCGGCACCGGCCGCATCAATCAAAACTCGTCGAGCGACTGATTGCGTAGAATGGCCAAAGCCTTGTCGGTATTGGAAACGGTCAGAACGACGATCGCCCGTTTCCCTTCCCGTGAAGGCGTACAATAGCCGCACTTGATGTTGATCCGGCTCTTCATCAAAGTATCTGCCACTTTCCTTAACGCGCCAGGCTTGTTTTCAAGACTTAGGAGGAGCGCAATTTCTTCGCGGAACTTAATCTTCGCCGCCTTAAGGGCCGCGCGCGCACTGTCCAGGTCAGCAACAAGCAGCCGCAACTTGCCTGTTGCCATCACCTCCGGAGCAGAGAACGCCTTAATGTTGACGCCGGCTTCACCGAGGACCGCCGTCACTCTGGCAAGGGCACCCGGTTTACTCTGACCACTGATAACAAGTTGCGTTGTTGTCGGCATAGTGAGACTCCTAGTTGACCTCCGGCATCAGGACTTTTTCCGCCTCGCCGAGCGAGCAGCTCGCAATGGAGACCACGACCCATAGTGATACGAGAGGATACGAGAGGACGCCGGTCTCGCGCAAAGTCTTCGAGCCCGTAACCGCACCACAAAGAATGCGTCAGCACTCGAGCGTATTCGGAGGACCCGCCGCTTTCTACACCAGAGACACAATGACGGCCGCCTGCTCCGCATTCTTACACTCCTCGTTATGAACATCCACTCGTTGCGCCGCACGTCACACACTTCAGGCAGGTGCCGTTTCGGACCATGGTGAACTGCTTGCACTCGGGACAAGGATCGCCTTCGTAGCCCTTGACCTTAGCATCTTTGGCATTTTTTATTTCTGTCAGCGTAAGCGTTTCCCTCGTGATCTCCACTTGTCGAGCAACACTATGGCCATTTCCATTTCCATGACCATTTCCTTTTCCACTGTTCCGACGGATCGGAAGATGCTCGGTAAGAACGGAAGACTTGGCCAGTGCATCGAGGTCCGCCTCTTCTTCTGAACATTCGGGATCCATGTCGTCTTTCTTCATCGAATCCATGCGCAGATCCTCCTCTTTCACCTGCGCCAGGTCATACCGATCGAGATACGTCACGGCTAGTTCACGGAAGATATAATCGATGATCGAGGTTGACATTTTGATTCGATCGTTCAATTTCACGGGACCGTTCGGCTCAAACCGGGTAAAGACAAACGCCTCAACGAATTCTTCCAGCGGCACGCCGTGCTGAAGTCCAAGAGAGATAGCGATCGCAAAACAATTCATGAGGCTTCTGAACGCCGCCCCTTCCTTGTGCATATCCAAAAAGATTTCTCCGACCGTCCCATCCTCATATTCGCCCGTGCGCAGGTACAGCTTATGTCCCCCGACAATCGCCTTTTGAGTGTATCCACTTCGCCGACTCGGGAGCGAGCGGCGCTTGGCGAGATACCGAACGAGTACCCGTTCGGTGATTTTCTCCGCCATCCCCATCACGCTAGTGGTTGCCTCCACGGCCTTCCCACTGTCAGTCGAAGCGCTCAACGGCTGACTCAGTTTGGACCCGTCACGATAGAGCGCGACTGCTTTGACCATGCTCTTCCAGGCGAGTAAATACGCCGCCTTGACGTCTTCAAGCATGGCATCGGCCGGCATGTTGATGGTCTTGCTAATCGCGCCGCTGATGAACGGCTGTGCCGAGGCCATCATGCGGATATGCGCATCGACGGCAATGGAGCGTTGCCCGATTCGACCGCATCGATTGGCACAGTCGAACACTGCAAGATGTTCGGCCTTCAAATACGGGGCGCCTTCCACCGTCATCGTCCCGCAACAGAAATCATTCGCTGCGGCGATCTCTTCTTGCGTAAAGCCAAGCGTCTTCAGCATGTTGACGCTTATTTCATTCAACTGGGCTTCGGTCAGGCCAAGCTTTTCGACGCAGAACGCCTCTCCGAGCGTAAACTTATTGAAGGCGAACTGAATTTCAAACGCTTGCCCCAAACTGCTCTCCAAACGATCGAGAGCCGCATCATCGAATCCCTTTTGACGCAGCGTGTCATGATTGATGAACGGTGCGCCCTTGAGCGTCTGAGCCCCGACACAGTAACGAACGACATCCTGCGCTTGCTGGTCCGTATAGCCGAGAGTGGCCAACGCCATCGGCAAGCTTTGATTGATGATCTTGAAGTACCCGCCACCGGCCAGTTTCTTAAATTTCACCAGAGCAAAGTCTGGTTCAATCCCCGTGGTATCACAGTCCATAACCAACCCAATCGTGCCGGTTGGAGCAATGACGGTCACTTGAGCATTGCGATATCCATAGGCCGTCCCTAATTCAAGCGCATGGTCCCAGGCGCGTCTGGCGGCGAGAAGCATATCAGGCGGACAATGCTCGGGACGGATTCCCATCGGCGCAATCGTAAGATGTTCATATTCTGCCTGCGGCGCCTGGTACGCAGCTCGACGGTGATTGCGGATGACCCGCAGCATATGCTCTCGATTGTTGGCGTACCCCGAAAAGGGCGACAATTCGGCAGCCATTTCAGCCGATGTCCCATAGGCTTCCCCAGTCATGATGGACGTGATAGCTCCACAAATTGCCAAGGCTTTGGGGGAATCGTAGGGAATGCCTTGACGCATGAGCACCGTGCCAAGATTCGCATACCCCAACCCAAGCGTCCGGAACTGATAGCTCTTTTCAGCGATTGAGCGGCTCGGGAAGGAAGCCATCAACACGCTGATCTCTAACGCGATCGTCCACAGCCGAACGGCATGGCGGAAATGTTCCAGCTCAAATTGCCCATCAGCGGTATAGAACTTCGTGAGGTTCAGGGAAGCGAGATTACAAGCCGTATCATCCAAAAACATATACTCGGAACAGGGATTCGAGGCGTTGATGCGACCGTCCTCCGGACAGGTATGCCATTCGTTGATGGTGGTATCGTACTGCGTCCCGGGATCAGCACAAATCCAGGCCGCCCACGCGATCCGGTCCCACAACTCCCGTGCCTTGACGGTCTTCCAGACCTTGCCGCTCGTTCGACGCTTGAGTTGCCAGTCACCGTCGGTTTCGAGCGCGGCAAAAAACTCATTGGGAATCCTGACGCTATTGTTGGAGTTTTGCCCAGAGACGGTCTGGTAGGCTTTCCCATCCCAATTCGTGTCATATTCATGGAAGACAAAATGCGTGAAGCCTTGCTGTGCATAAGAAAACATTCGTTGGATATACGCCTCGGACACCAGATCCCGACGGGCCGATGCCAGAGCCTCACGCAAGACCGGATTGGTCTTCTGGTCGAGATCCAGTCTGAAAGCGCCTTCACCATCGACCGTATGACAAGCTTTCAGCACCGCATTGAGGCGCTGCGCACAAATCTTTGACCCCGTCACCATCGCCGCGACTTTTTGCTCTTCGATGACCTTCCAATCGATAAATTCTTCGATGTCCGGATGGTCGAGGTCCAAACAAACCATCTTGGCGGCACGGCGCGTCGTCCCTCCGGATTTGATCGCTCCGGCAGCTCGATCCCCGATCTTCAGAAATGACATAAGGCCTGAAGACTTCCCGCCTCCGGAAAGCCCTTCGCCATCCCCACGCAGTTTGGAAAAATTGGTCCCGGTCCCGGAACCATACTTGAACAACCGCGCTTCCCGAACCCAGAGATCCATAATGCCGTTTTCATTCACAAGATCATCCTCAATCGATTGAATGAAACAGGCGTGTGGTTGAGGATGTTCGAAGGCGTTGGTGGCTTTCACCACCTCCTGAGTCTTGGGATCAACGTAATAATGCCCTTGTGCCGGTCCCGATAACCCATAGGCATAATGAAGGCCGGTATTGAACCACTGGGGAGAATTTGGCGCTGCCATTTGATGCGCCAGCATGTAGCACATTTCATCGTGGAACGACTCCGCATCGTCCGGCGTCTTGAAATACCCATAGGACTTGCCCCAATGGGTCCAGCATCCAGCCATGCGTTCGAAGACTTGACGGGCATCTTGCTCACCACCCAACACCGACTTGCCATCTGGACCGATGGCAGGCTGCCCATTCTGATCGCGCTGCGGAACTCCGGCCTTCCGAAAGTACTTCTGGGCCAATATATCGATGGCCAGCTGCGACCAGGCCTCAGGAACGTCGATATTTTCGAGCTTGAAGACTGTGGATCCGTCGGGATTGCGAATCTCCGACGAACGCTTCACAAACGTGATCCCCTCGTAGGGATTCTGCCTGCGACTGGTAAATCTTCGATCAATTTTCACGGTAGACCTCCTGCCGAGGGGAAAAGGGTGTGACCCATGCCTCTGAGTAGACCATATTTAGGGTGCGTGAAGCTCATGTACTTTCAGTGGACAGCTACATATAGCTATCATGTTTTTTTGTCAACACCAAGTATTGTGGATGTTTGGGAAATGAGAGGGAAAGCTGTGAATAGTCGAAATGCGAATATCCTGGCCAATTCTAGTCGCTTATTAGCGGGGTTATCCACAGAAATAACCAGTAGAATACGACCCCGTCAGATTACCCTGGCCATTTTTTCTTGTTAGAAGGCCATTCGCCCGATCTTCAGCGTTGCTTCTTCGATGCCCTGAATAGGAATGAACCAACCGCCGAGACCGAAGACAATGACTTTTGTATCGGCCACCTGTGTTTCATACCGGCTCACAATCCCCCAGTTCTGTCGCACTGTATTCGGCCTCACGAGTGATTCGAGAAGCTTCCTACTTTGTGAGTGAAACACCTGCCGCAGAAATTGCTGTTCCCGAGTCGATGTGGCCTGATCCATTCGGTCTATCGCTTTGCTCAATTCCTGTTCAACGAAGCGTAAATAGTCGTCCATGGTCGGGTTTGATAGAGCCAGACCGATCGCTCCGGTCAGTACAACGACTATTATGCTCAAACGAAGGAGGCTCATGATGTTTTGATAGGATCGTCTACCCTCGAAATTGTTCGATAACTATCGAATCGCCTCATTTGACAAACAACTGTTCGCCAATTAGCTTAGCCAGAATTTGGTAATTAGGGCGTTTCGTAACCATCTGGTAGGCTGGGGGCCGCATGGTTACG
>CAKKRK010000215.1 GCA_919902665.1 Nitrospiraceae bacterium | reverse complement strand
CAGTTCGGAGCCTCGATGGCTTTTTTATGTCACGAGTCGTGAATTATCCGGGCTATGCTCTTTTCTTTGGGAAGGCACTCATTCGGCGTTTGGAGTGAAGGCGATTCCGCCGGTCTCCGGTGCGTGGCGATGAATGTCCGAATCATGAATCCGCCGTATTTCTTGCTGGTCCTGATCAGTTGAGCAATCGTGGCCAAGCCGCTCCAGTCATGGAGTTCTCCCCCTAAAAGAGGCATAGACCAAAGAATAAAGTATTGAGTAGGGTGTGTCGGTACGGTTTCACAGGAATAACCCCGGGTGACGAGGCACTGAGTGCCGTCGCCACCGGATTTGGAGGTGCCCCATGCGGCCGACGCGGATGTTTCCTTTCTTCGCTGCGCTACTGGCGGTCTTTCCCGCCGCTCCGGCATTCTCAGATACCGAGTCCGGATCGGGGACGACCTGGGACTGTACACAGACGGATGGCAGTTCAATCTATACGAACAAGGAGCGGGCTGGTTGTCGTGCCATGGCGCTGAAGCCGCTTTCCGTCGTGCCTGACTTGGAGCATATGCCCACCATTCCCCGAACCACGATCGCCGGCGAACCTCAGTATCAGATTCCTTCCTACCAGGAACGCACGTCTGGAACAGGAGGACGCCAAGTGCCGGATTGGGCGCGTGACTGGTATGCGAGCAACACGTCTTCCGGCTCGACACAGGCCGAAGTGTGCACGTTATACATGGAATGGATACAACTTGTGCAGAAGACCCGTGGAGGGATGTTCTTCGGATCGGATCCATCCTATGGCGGGGATATTACGGGACAGAATCAGAGAGGGCCAAGCCATTCGTTTTACGACAATACTCGCTATATGGCGCTCTCAAAGCTCTTCGGCAGGGGGTTTGTCCCGGTCGGGTGTTTCTAATACAGCGTGGCCGAGTCCATCACACTCTGTAAAACTCCCGATACCACTTCACGAAACGGGGTATCCCCACTTCGACTGGTGTGGTCGGCTTGAATCCGACGTCGCTGGAAAGATCGTCGATATCGGCATAGGTCGCAGGGACGTCTCCAGGCTGTAACGGCATCAGTTTCTTCTCCGCCTTCTTCCCCAGCGATTGCTCCAATACCTCTATGAAGTGCAACAGCTCGACTGGCTGATGGTTGCCGATGTTATAGATGCGCGCAGGAGCTGAGCTGGTTCCGGGATCTGGCTTCTCTCCTGACCATGCTGGATTGGCCGTCGCAGGATGATCCAGCGTTCGAATGATTCCCTCGACAATGTCGTCCACATAGGTAAAGTCGCGTTTCATCTTGCCGTGATTGAAGACTTCAATCGGTTGGCCCTCCAAAATGGCCTTCGTAAAGATGAAGAGGGCCATATCGGGGCGTCCCCAGGGTCCATAGACGGTAAAAAAACGAAGGCCTGTGCAAGGCAAGTGATACAGATGCGCATAACAGTGAGCCATCAGCTCGTTGGCCTTCTTACTGGCAGCATACAGTGAGACCGGATGGTCCACATTGTCATGCACGGAAAACGGCATATGCGTGTTGCCGCCGTACACGGAACTTGATGACGCATAGACGAGGTGCTCGACCTGACTGTGCCGGCAGCCTTCCAGAATATTCATGAAGCCTTCGATGTTGCTCTCGGTATAGGCATGAGGGTTGATAAGGGAATAGCGCACGCCTGCTTGGGCTGCGAGATGAACGACCCGCCGTATGGGTGTCTCGGCAAAGAGGTCCCGCATCCCTTGTCGGTTGGCGAGATCGAGTTTGACGAAGCTAAATCGTTCGTGCGGCGTCAATTGGGCGAGCCGAGCCTGTTTCAATCGTACATCGTAGTAGTCATTGATATTGTCGAGGCCGATCACCTGATCGCCACGGTCCAAGAGGCGTTTGGCCACGTGAAATCCGATGAACCCCGCGGCGCCCGTGACAAGAATCGGCGGCTGCGTTCCAGTCATATCTACTCCTTTAAGAAAGAAAAGATGCTACCGTCTCTTGCCGGACTTTAGAAACGGTGGATCGCCGTGATCCAACCGATACAGAGTCAGTGGAGCGAGGGTATCCCTTGCGGCAATCACTTCAACCTCACGGTTACCCGCTGCTCGGTACAGATCCAGCGCGTGAGCATAATGATATCGACATTTCAGTGAAGCAAGAAGGTCTTTCAATTTCTCCGGTGGCTCCCAGTGTGCCGTCAATAGCGCAGTTCTGGCGGGATTGCGGCGACTGAACATGAACGACAAGTGATCGGGGTACCAGTCGGCTCCACCGGTGGCGTATGACACAAACAGCCGCGCGTGGGCAGCTGCGCAGACGTCGGCCAGATAAGCATTGGTGAGATAACCATTTTCGCCGACATCCAACCATCTGCCTGGGTGGGAGAGGGGGGCATGGGCGGCATGGCTCCGTATTTCACGTAGTTGCTGTTGTGAGGCGAACACCAGCGGAATCGGTCCGTATCGCCCGACCAATTGTTGAATGACATTGTCCTTGAGGGCGGATCGGCCATCGTTCGTCGGGCCGCTGTCCGCATGAACGAGCACATTGTATCCACGATCCGAGATCAGGTAGCAATTCCGTGGCATATTCAAGTCGCAAGGGTCCTCGCCATAGAACGGCACGGACACGACCGCGCCGCCTTCAAAGGCCCAGCTTTCGCCGTGCGCGAGCTCGATGACGTGGTCAAACCCTAATTCTGCAAGCAGTCCGTGATAATCGAAAATCAACTGCGTTCGATTACGCCGACTGGGCACAATGATTGGTGTGTCTTTCGGTAAATGGAGCAAAGTACGGGGATCGACGTGGTCATCGTGATCGTGAGTCAAGAACACCGCGGCAGGTCTTGGTAAGAGCCCTCCCCAAAGCGATGGTATCGATGACTCGGCGAACCACGGCAAAAGCCATGGGTCGAAAAGGAATATGGTCTCACGTTGTCGGTAGAGCAGGGCCGCGTGCCCCAGGTGGACTGTGTCCTGATCCTGAACGACATCGAACCAGTGTCGGCTTATCAAAGCGGTGGTCGATGTGATCAAGCATCCCTGCAGCTGCAGGAGCTCTAGGAGTCTCGTCAGTAGGCCCTGTGAGTCACGCGGTAATGCTGACACCACGGTGCGAATCTCGTCGGCCGTATGCGTCCCATCGAGCTGGCCGAGTAATCTCCCAACGGCGGGGCCTAGGGGAAGTTGATTGAACCCAAAAGGGATCGCTTGGTGATTGATTGCATGAAAGATGCGGAGCCCACCGTTGGTCACAGTTGCGGACTTGGCTGGATCAGTCGGGAAGTCCCACTGAAAGGTTCCGTCTGGTCGACGTCCACAGTGAATGTGTTGTTTCAGGTAAGGCCGTGCGTTGACTAGCTCGGCATACGCGTCTTCCACGCGGCGCTGACGATCGGGGTCATCAAGCGGCGCCCGTTTCGAGAAGACATCACTGATTGCCGTATCAATTGCGCTGGAGAGGAGACTATGGGCCTCCTGGAGACAGGCAACGACCTCCGGTGCCACACCTGCGATGAAGGGGAATGGACCCGGCGGCTCGGCACTCTCCAGTTGCACCCAACACCAGGGGGCGAGTGCTACGTAGTGATTATTGGGAATGCCGGTCCACATGGGGTTTAGAGGTTGGTACTGAACCGCAGTTTACTGATCGCCGGTTCATAGAGCGCTTGGATCTGGTTGCCGTCAGGGTCAGCAAAATAGAATGAATAACTACCGTCCCGGTGCTGCTTCGGTTCTTTCGTGATACGCCCGCCCATTGATGCGATCTTGGGGGCGATGTGTTGGTACAGCTGATCGACCGCTCCTGGGCTGTCGAGGATCACGCCCATGTGATCGAGGAGTTGGGTCTTCGAAGAATCGTAAGAGTCCAATTCTGTCTTCGAGATCTGATGGAGGGCCAGGTTGTCGACCCCAGAGCTGAAATAGACATTCTCTGAGTCCGGTTCCCACACCGCCTGAAAGCCGAGGAGTTGTTCGTAGAATTGGCGTGAGCGAGGCAAGTTTGTCACACGCAGTGCCAAGTGGCGGAGGCCTCGATGGAGTGGAGCTGTCATACCAGAGCAACGAGTGAGTGAATCAGAATGAAGGTTGTATAGTAGGGAGGCAACTGCGAGCCGTCAACGAAAAATCCGCTCGGGCCTCAGGTCTGATAGCTATGGTACGATCAGCACAGCTATGGCATTCAATGGAATGACAATTGCCGCGTTCGAAACCAGGATGGCGACGGAGCTTGCCCGTCTGATCGAGCGACACGGCGGCCGACCGCTCGTCACTGCTGCGCTCCGCGAGATTTCGCTGGAGGACAATTCAGCTACGCAGGAGTTTGGGGTTCGGCTCATGGCTGGCCGCGTCGATCTGCTGATTCTCATGACCGGTATCGGTACGACCACGCTGTTTGACCTGCTCAAGACCAGCTATTCCTGGCCAATACTTTTGACGGCTCTTCAACGGTGTGTCCTCGTTGCACGTGGCCCCAAGCCGGTCGCAGCTCTCAAGGCGGCTGGTCTCCAAGCCACGCTGACGGTGCCAGAACCGAATACGTGGCATGACATTATGAGGACCCTGGATGAACATCGTCCCGTGAAGGGATTGGGAGTCGCCCTTCAAGAATATGGAGTGTCAAATCCTGATCTTTTGAACGCGCTGGAGCAGCGTGGTGCGGAGGTCTTCCCGGTTCCGATCTACAAGTGGGCGTTGCCAGAGGATCTTGCGCCGATTCGCCATGCACTCGAAGAAATCGTGGCCGGTCGCGTCCAGGTGGTGTTGATTACCAACGCCATTCAAGTCGATCATGTCATGCAGGTGTTAGAGCAGGATGGGAAGGTGCAGCCCTTTCAAGCGGCATTGAAAAAGATGGTTGTGGCTTCCATCGGTCCGACCGCCAGCGAACGGTTGCGCCATCATCACTGGCCGGTTGATTTCGAGCCGTCGCACCCGAAGATGGGCGTCTTGGTCAAAGAAGTGTCCGAGCAAGTCTCGAAGGCACTCCATCAAAAACGATAGGGTTGATACGTTGCGGGGCGCCTTCGAGCAGCTTCAAGATTCACTCGAGCGTTCGTGGATCACATCGTTAGCACTGCCGCTCCTTGAAAGGATCCGGCTTTCAATTCTTGTAAGGCACGGTTTGCCTCTTCAAGCGGAAAACGGACGGTATGCGGTTTGATAGGAATCGCCGCCGCTTCGCGCAAGAGATCGATGCCATCCTGTCTGGTGTTGGCGGTCACGCTGCGGATCACTCGTTCGCCGAACACTTCGCGATCGTAGTCTAGCGAAGGAATTGGCGACATGTGGATGCCAGCCAGGGCGAGTGTCCCGCCTCGTTCAAGCGCGCGCAGTGCCGGAGGCACGAGTTCGCCGGCTGGCGCAAAGATGATCGACCCATGCAGCTTATCGGGCGGCATCTCAGTTGCCCCACCGACCCAGATTGCCCCTAGCCCGGATAATTCACGACTCGTGACATAAAAAAGCCATCGAGGCTCCGAAC
>CAKKRK010000214.1 GCA_919902665.1 Nitrospiraceae bacterium | reverse complement strand
ATGCGGCCCCCAGCCTACCAGATGGTTACGAAACGCCCTAATTACCAAGAAAAAACAACAGCAACAAACCACTTCTCAGCCAAGCCGCCCCTCGAAGCCGGCTTCCAACGCACCCAAGGCCGCTCAACCGAAGTTGTCACTCATCTCCCTCGAATCCCGGCTCATGTTCGATGCGGCGGCTGCCGCGACGGCCGCGGAAGTCAATCAAGAGCAAGTTGCGCAGGAGCAGGCCGAGTTGGCGCTGTCGACGGAAGGCGGCGGCGAGCCCACCGCCGCAGAGCAAGAATCGCAAGACCTGCTGCACGCCATTGCTTCGTACAATCCGGGCGAGTCCACGACTGAGGTCGTCTTCGTCGATGCCGGGCAATTGGCCCTGAATCCCTTGGCCACGCTCACCGGCGCCGACGTGGCCGCAAGCACGGACCAGACCGGCCATGTCTCGCAACTCGGCGATTGGACACTCGAAGCCAGTACCGGCACGGTCGGGGCGGCGGTGGCAGTCGATACCAATACGCAAGCAACCTGGGAGGGGACACTCGCCTCCGACGAGGGCCCGGTACTGGGCGGGATCGGGGAGTTGCAGCCGCAGAACGAAGTGCGGCACGAACTCGTGATTCTCGATCCCGGCGTGCAGAATTCAGCAGCGCTCCGAGACCTGCTGCTGTCGCAACAGGAAGCGGGGCGAGACCTGGAAGTGGTTGTGCTCGACGCCAACCGCGATGGGGTCGAGCAGATCAGGGAAATTCTCAGCCGGTATCAGAACCTGGATGCGCTGCATCTGCTGTCTCACGGAACTGCCGGCGGACTGCAACTCGGCAACACGTGGCTCGATGCTCAGACAATGAGCGGCTACGCCGACGTGATTCACGGGTGGGAGGATGCCTTTAGCACGAACGGGGATTTGCTGCTGTACGGGTGTGATTTGGCGGCCAGCGACGCCGGACGAGCGCTCGTCGATACGCTCGGGCAATGGACGGGAACCGACGTCGCCGCCAGCACCGATCTCACTGGATACGCCTTGTTCGGGGGCGATTGGGAGCTGGAGTATCGGACGGGCAGCATTGAGACAGAGGATGCGCCTGACCTCGACACACAGCACGACTGGGCTGGATTGATGAGTGTGGCGATCGACTCGACATCGACCGGCACGACCACTGGGACGAGCGCGACCATTTCTCACACGACATCGGGTAGTAATCGACTGATGTTGGTGGGTATTTCATTCGGCAGGGCAGAAGGCGACACCGTCGGCTCCGTCACCTACAACGGCGATAGTCTCACTTTTGTTGGAGCGCAGCAGGACTCCGATGGTCGGTCGCGCATCGAGATATGGTCACTACTTGCGCCTGACCTAGGGACTTACGACGTCATTGTGAATTTCCCATCCGGGTCTGGCAGTGAGGGCGCCACGGTCGGTGTGACAACGTTCACGGATGTCGACCAAAGCACACCGTTGGGAACATTTGCGTCGGCACAAAGTACTGGCTCTGCCACCGCCTCGGCGACGGTTAGCTCTGCCGCCGGCGAACTGGTCTTCGGTGTGGTTGCCGTGCGGCAGGGTACCAATTTCGACCTAGCCCCTGGTGCGGGCCAAGCGGAGCTCTGGGACCTTTTTACTAGCTCAGCCAATGGTGGGGCTAGCACCGAGGCAGGAGCGGCTTCCGTGGTGACGTCATGGACATGGGGTGGTACATCCACTCGGTGGTCCGCCGGTGGCGTCTCGATCAAGCCGATTGGTGGTGAGACCACCTTGACTCAAAGGGTGGCAGCAGCCAGTGATGATGCCGAAGAAGAAGGACCCACCGGCACGACCCCCAACAAGATGTGGCTCAATAGTAGTGATATTGAGCTCATAAGCGATTTGGAGTCGCCTTCTACTGGCCAGCAGAAGGTCGGACTGCGCTTTACGGGAATGAATATTCCTGTCGGTGCGACCATCACCGGCGCGCATCTTGTCTTTCGAGCGGTGTCAGCGGATCCCGGAATGACAAACAGTGATCCGACCAGCCTGACATTGCAAGGGCAATTGATTGGCGATGCACCGACGTTCACGACCACCAGTGGAAATATCAGCAGTCGGGCGTTGACCAGCGCGTCCACCGCCTGGACACCAACTACCTGGACGTCCGGCTTGGATTACAACTCACCGGACATTTCATCCGTGGTGCAGGAAATCGTGAATCAGGGCACATGGGCATCGGGGAATGATCTGGCGATCATCATCACCGGGACTGGCCACCGTGCCTCTCAGGCTTATGATACCGACCCGTTGAATGCTGCCCAACTTGTCGTGACTTACACAATGAACGAAGCCCCGACGATCACGAGTCTGAGCGGCGACAGCCTGAGCTACAGCGAGGGCGCCGGCGCGGTGGTCATCGAGCAAGGCGGGAATGCGCTGGTGGCTGATGTGGACAGCACCGACTTCAACACCGGCACCTTGACCGTGTCTATTCCATCAGGCGGCGACAGCGCAGAGGATGCGCTCAGTATCCGGAATCAAGGGACCGGGGCGGGGCAGATTGGGGTGAGCGGATCGAACGTCACCTACGAAGGCGTGACGATCGGGACGTTTACGGGCGGCAGTGGAGGCAGCAATCTCGTCATTACGCTGAATGCCAGCGCCACGCCGACGGCCGTGACCGCCCTCGTGAAGAACATCACCTATGAAAACACGGATACGGCGGCTCCGACGACCGGGGTTCGAACGGTGCGCATGGTGCTGACCGACGGCGACGGCGGGACCAGTGCCAACTATGACACGACGGTGACGGTCAGCGGCGTCAACGATGCGCCGACGATTACCAGCAACGGCGGGGGGGGCGACCGCCTCCCTGGGTGTGGCCGAAGGCCAGACGGCCGTCACCACCGTCACGGCGACGGATGTCGATGCTGGGCAGACCCTCACCTTTTCGATTGTCGGGGGGGCCGACGCCGCCAAGTTTACGATCAATAGCAGTACGGGGGCCTTGTCATTTGCTTCAGCACCCAACTACGAATCTCCGACCGACAGTGGGGGAAATAACATCTACGATGTGACGGTGCAGGTCTCAGACAGCAACGGCGGGACCGACACTCAGGCGCTCAGCGTATCGGTCACCCATTCCGGAGCCGGCGTCACGATCAGCAATTTGGAACCAACTCCTTTAGGCGACGAATACCGCGTGAATACCACGACGGCGGGAGACCAGTGGGTCTACTACTGGTCCGTCAGAACGGTCGCCGTGGCGCAAGATGGCAGCTACGTGCAAGTGTGGATCGATACCGGGGGCGCCGATGGAAGCCAATACGGTGTCTACGGTCAACGGTATGACGCCGACGGCAATGCGGTTGGCAGTCAGTTCCTTGTGAATACCACGACGGCCCTGAAACAGGACGATGCCTCTCTGGCCATGCATTCCGATGGCAGTTTCATCGTCTTGTGGGATGGTCCTGGGGATGGAATGGGAACCGGTGTCTTCGGCCAACGGTTTGCCGCAGACGGTACACGCATCGGCGGGGAATTTCAGGTCAATACGACCACGGCATCGCACCAGCAGTATCCAGAAATGGATTTCGCCGCCGACGGCAGTTTCGTCGCGACCTGGGTCACTTCAGGAGGCGGGCCAGCACGGACGCACTTCCAACGGTTCGATGCCAGCGGAGCCAAAGTCGGTGGTGAAGTGACACTCAATACCGGGTCAGTTACCGATCAGATCCTGGATTCGATCCACGTCAAAGCGGACGGGTCCTTTATCGTGACCTGGACGGAAGGCGGCGATGTGTATGGCCGACTCTATGATGCGAATACCAATCCGACCGGTGCCGCGTTCCGCATCAACCAACACACGGCCGATACCCAACAGTATTCCGTCATGCGTGCAGATGCCGCTGGCAATTTCGTCGTGGTCTGGGAGAGCCAGGGGCAGGATGGTTCTGGCAACGGGGTCTACGCCCGACTCTATGCAGCCAACGGCACCCCGCTTGGAAACGAATTCGCCGTGACCAACCAAACCGCCGGCGATCAGTATGGTCCTGTCGTCGCGATGGATCGGTACGGCAATTTCGTGGTGGCCTGGGGTGACAGCAACGCGGCCGACGGCAGCGGCGACTCTATCTGGATGCAGCGTTTCGATGCGAGCGGCAATAAGGTCAGCACCTCCATGCAGGTGAACCAGACGACGGCCGGGTATCAGGGCTGGCCGGTCATCGACATGAATGACGATGGCCGGCTCGTCGTGGCCTGGGAAGGCAGCGGATCGGGCGACGACTATGGCGTCTATGCCCGGCGCTATGATCTGAGTCCGAACGTCACAGAAGGCTCAACCTCACAGTTCCAAGTCGTCCTGAACACGGCTCCCACCTCGGCGGTCACGTTGACGCTCTCGGTGTCGGATGGCACCGAAGCGTCGCTGAGCACGACGACGCTCGTCTTCGACAGTACCAACTGGAATATTCCACAAACGGTGACGATCAGTGGGCTGCAAGATCTGATTGCCGATGGCGATCAATCGATCAGCATCGTGACCTCCGCACTCTCCAGTTCGGACACTGCCTACAACGGGCTCAACCCAGACAACCTGGTGGTGCTGGTCCAGGATTCCGGCGTGGTGAACAGTGCCCCGGTGATCTCCAGCAATGGAGGAGGCGCATCGGCGTCCGTCACGGTTGCGGAAAACAGTACCGTGGTCACGACTGTGACCGCGACTGATGCCAACGCCGGCCAGACGTTGATCTACTCGATTGCCGGTGGCGCCGATGCAGCCAAGTTCACGATCGATAGCAGTACAGGGCAGCTCAGCTTCATCGCTGCGCCGAACTACGATTCCCCGACCGATAGCGGTGGCAACAACATCTATGACGTGATCGTGCAGGTTGCCGATAGCATGGGGGCGACAGATACGCAGGCCATTGCCGTGACGGTCACCAACGTCAACGAGACGCCGACGGACCTGGCGTTGTCGGCCAACACGGTCGCAGAGAACGCGGCGAACGGGACGGTGGTGGGCACGGTGAGCGGGACCGACCCGGACAGCGGGGATACGAAGAGCTATAGCTTCACCGATAGCGCGGGGGGCCGGTTTGCCATCAACAGCAGCACCGGTGCGATCACGGTGGCGAACAGCAGTCTGCTGGACTACGAGAGTGCGGCGAGCCACACGGTGACCGTGCGGGTCACCGATGCGGGTGGGCTGACCTACGACGAGACATTTACGATCAACGTCACCAACGTGAACGAGACGCCGACGGACCTGGCGTTGTCGAGCAACCAGGTGGCGGAGAACGCGGCGAACGGGACCGTGGTGGGCACCATCACTGGGACCGACCCGGACAGCGGGGATACGAAGAGCTATAGCTTCACCGACAGTGCGGGCGGGCGCTTTGCGATCAACAGCAGCACCGGTGCGATCACGGTGGCGAACAGCAGTCTGCTGGACTACGAGAGTGCGGCGAGCCACACGGTGACCGTGCGGGTCACCGATGCGGGTGGGCTGACCTACGACGAGACATTTACGATCAATCTGACCAATGTCAACGAAGCACCGACCGGCGCTGATGCGACGATCACGATCAACGAAGACACGTCGCACACACTCACCAGCGCCAATTTCGGATTTAGCGATGTGGATGCGGGGGATAGTCTGAGTGCGGTGCGGATTGATGCACTGCCTGGTGCGGGCAGCCTGACCCTTTCCGGGGTGGCGGTCACGGCAGGGCAGGTCATCACCGTGGCTGACATCACGGCGGGCAATCTCGTCTTTACTCCCGCGGCAGATGCCAATGGGACGGGCTACGCCAGCTTGACCTTCTCCGTGCGGGACAGCAACAACGCCTACGATGCGACTCCGAATACCCTCACGTTGGATGTCACGCCGGCCCATGATGCCCCGGTCAATACGGTGCCGGGGGCGCAGAGCGTGGCGGAGGATACGCCGCTGTCCCTCAGCGGCGTGAGCGTCACGGATGTGGATGACAATTTGAGCAGCGTGCAGCTGGGCGTGCTGAACGGGACCGTGGCCGTGACCTTGCAGGGCGGGGCGACGATCAGCGCGGGCAGCAACGGCACGAACACCCTCACGCTCTCGGGTAGCCAGGCCGACATCAACGCGACCTTGGCGACCCTGGTCTATCAAGGCACGCTCAACTTTAACGGCGCCGATACGCTGACGGTCACGAGCACCGATGCGAACAGCGGCAGCGATGTGGACACGGTGGCGATCACCGTGACGGCGGTGGATGATGCGACCGTAGTGACGGGGGGCACGAGCGGGAGCGGCACCGAAGACACGACCGTGACCGGGACGCTGACGGCGACGGATGCCGAGGGCTTGAGCGACGGCACGGTGTTTAGCGTGACGGGCGCGGCATCGAACGGGACGGCAAGCATCGATCCGGCGACGGGGCTGTGGAGCTACACCCCGAATGCGGACTGGAACGGCAGTGACAGCTTCACCGTGACGATCACCGATGACGCGGGCAATACCAGCACGCAGGTGATCAGCGTCACCGTGACCCCGGTGGTGGACCTGACGAACGACAGCCTCACGACGAACGAAGATACGGCGATCAGTGCGAACGTCTTGACCGGGACCAACGGCGCGACGGCCGATAACTTCGAGGGGACCCCCGTGCTCACGAGTGTGACGCAAGGGGCGAACGGGAGCGTGACGTTGCTGGCCGACGGGACCGTGACCTATACGCCGAACGCCAACTTCAACGGCCCCGACAGCTTTACCTACACCATCACCAGCGGCGGCGTGACCGAGACCGCGACGGTGACCGTGACCGTGACGGCGGTGAACGATGCGACGGTGGTGACGGGGGGGACGAGCGGGACGGGTAATGAAGACGCGACCGTGACGGGGACGCTCACCGCGACCGACAGCGACGGGTTGAGCGACGGCACGGTGTTTAGCGTGACGGGGGCGGCGACGAACGGGACGGCGAGTATTGATCCGGCGACCGGCCTGTGGAGCTATACCCCCAATTCCGATTGGAACGGCAGCGACAGCTTCACGGTGACGATCACCGATGACGCGGGCAATACCAGCACGCAGGTGATCAGCGTCACCGTGACGCCGGTGAACGATGCACCAACGCTTACCGTCAATACGGGCAGCACCGTGGCCGAAGGCGGGACCGATACGATTGGTAGCAGTGAGCTGGCGGTGACCGACATCGAGCAGACGGCCGCACAACTGGTCTATTCCATCGGCACTGGTCCGGCGTATGGGCGACTGGAACTGACGACTGCACCCGGCGTGTCTACGACCACCTTTACGCAAGCGGATATTGCTGCCAATCGCCTCATCTACATCCACAACGGTTCTGAAACCACCAGCGACAGTTTCACCTTTACGGTGGGTGATGGGGCAGGGGGGACATTAGGTACCACGACCATGACCCTGACCATCACGCCGGTGAATGATACGCCTACCATTACGAGTGACGGCGGGGCCTCCACCGCCGCGATTAACGTGGCCGAAAACGTCAGCGCGGTCACCATCGTGACCGGGGCGGATGTGGACCTGCCCGCGCAAGCTATCACCTACAGCCTGAGTGGGGGAGCGGATCAGGCGCTGTTCACAATCAATTCGGCCACCGGCGCGTTGAGCTTCACCGCGCCTCCTGATTTCGAAGCGGCCACCGACGCGAACGGTGACAACGTGTATGTTGTGCAGGTGCAAGTAACCGATAGCCAGGGGGCGAGCACGACACAGACCATTCAGGTCACTGTGGCGGATGTAGTAGAAGGGGTTCTGCCTCCCCCGACTCCGCCGCCGGTCTTGTTGCCGACGACACCCCCCAGTCCGACTGGTTCAGGACCTGTTCCTTCGCGTCCATTGGGCCCCGCAGAGCCGCCAACAGACGCACTCCCTCAGGCTCCGGTATTGCCAGATTCACGCTCTGCGCCAGCGGAATCTCATCCGGCCACCGTTCTGCCATCGCCGACGGAGCGCCTGGCGGTGATCAGGCCTGAGGAACCGAGAGCAACGATCGATGAGGCTAAGGATTCGGTGCTCTTCCCCTGGATCGACGAAGCCAGACGGCTGCTCTTGACCGGTCTGTTCGGAGAACCAACTCCAACGCCAGAATCTGAACCAGCCGGGAAATCTCAATCGGTGAGCGATCTCCTCTTCTCCAAGCTTAATGAAATGACGGCCTCGTTGGAGCAGGCGATGGGCGTGTCCCAAGAGCAGCATGTGATTACGGTGAGGATCGCCGCGCTGACGGGGACCACCTTGTCGGCCGGTTTCATCGCGTGGGCTCTCCGCAGCGGCACCCTGCTGGCAAGTTTCATGGCGACCATGCCGGCCTGGCGACACTTCGACCCACTACCGGTGTTAGGGGGCAGCAGCAGCGAGCGGGAACGCCGGAAGAAAGAAGCCGAACAGGATCAGCAAGCGGAAAACACCGAATTCAAAGGGCTGAAACATTTGCTCGACCTCGGACGTCCACCTGACCCCAAGCCTTAACCAGCCGATCAGAACGATCTGGACCGGCTCTCATCATCCGGTGATCAGTCTGTGCCGCGACTCCCAACACCATGAGGCGGTGCGGATTGTGTTCAACTGTATTGATCCTGCCAGGAATGCGCTGGAGGCCGTGCCGGCCCAGATGCGCCACGCATCGCATGGAGTATGGACATATTGACATGGACGATACTTCTTAAGCCGGCCACATGTGCGCAGATTGCACAAGGCTTCAGGACGGTCTTGCCCTTTTCGACGTATCACAAGTTCTTCCACGTAAACTCCCTGAATTTGGTAATCTGTTGCACGGTGTTTCTCATCTGAATACACAGGGCAAGCTGAGACTATGTCGATTCAAACGTCAGATCGGTCCGTTTCGTTGGCGAGGCGGCTCCTCCTACCGCTCCTGATTGTCTGTGGAGTGGCATTCGCTCTCGTGGCAGGATATGGCGCTTTTCTTTCAACTAGTTTGACGCTTCCCAAAAGCGATGAGCATCCGCCGCTATTGATCTATGGCGCCCCGTTTTTTTTGACGCCGGGACTCCATATTGCCGAATCAGGGTTGCTCGACCATCTGCAACGGTTGGAGTACAAGCCGGCCACTGCGGCACCGCAGGTTGCCGGTGAGTACTTTGCGACCAAGGACTCCATTGAGATCTTTCTCCATGCTCAGGAGGGGCACCGACTGCCTGCACGATCAGTTCGCTTGAGATTGGCCGACGGGATCGTCACTGAGGTGTCGTCCGTGTCCGATGGGCACCCGCTTTCTTTGGTCTCGCTCGAGCCGGTTTTGATCAGCGGGATGCGTTCAGGCTCCAGGCAGGTTCGGGAATGGATTTCCCTGGACCGTGTCCCTCCCACCCTGATTCAGACGCTCCTGATCATCGAGGATCGTCGGTTTTTTTCTCATTTCGGGGTTGACCCGATCGCGATCGGACGAGCGTTTTGGGTCAATCTGACCCGCGGCGTCCTTGTGCAGGGAGGCAGCACGCTCACTCAACAATTGGCCAAGAACCTCTACTATTCTCCCAAACGAACCATTGGGCGGAAACTTCGGGAAGTGATGGCCTCGATGGTGCTCGAGTTCAAGTATCGGAAAGAGGAGATTCTCGAGAGCTATGTGAACGAGATCTATCTCGGCCAAGCTGGACCGGTTTCAATCTACGGTGTGAGAGAAGCCGCCCATCGTTATTTCAGCAAGGATCTTGAGGACCTGTCGATCGATGAAATCGCGCTGATCGTCGGATTGATCAAGGGACCCAATGCCTATTCTCCCGTCAAAAGCGTTGAGTCTGCCACGACGCGTCGCAATGTGGTGCTTCGACGGCTGAAGGAAGAGGGGATCTTGACGGAGGATGCCGTGGCGCAGGCCATGAACCGGCCGGTGAAGGTGATGCTGAATCAGGATGTCCTCACCGATGCGCCGTACTTTGTCGATCATCTGCTCAGAGAGATTGAGCAGGGGACTGGACTGGACATACCAGATGGCGCGCGAATTTATTCAACCCTTGATCCTAGGGCACAGCGAATCGTTGCACGGGCGTTGCACGAAGGATTGGCGAAACTCGAAAAGAGCTATCCGGCCCTGGCTGGAGTCGAGCCTCCGCTTCAGGGGGCAGCGGTTGTCCTGGATGTCAAGACCGGTCACGTGCGTGCGATGGTTGGCGGTCGTAACTATCAGCTGAGCCAATTCAACCGTGCGGTACAGGCGCATCGATCGGCTGGGTCTCTTTTTAAACCATTTGTATACCTGGCCGGATTTGAGGCAGCCCGTGACCACGGTACGGCCGGACTGACTCCGGCAACATTACTGGTGGATGAGCCGGTGACCTTGGAATCCGGCACAGGGTCCTGGTCACCTCAGAATTATGATCGGCAGTATCGAGGACCGGTGACGGTCCGAACGGCACTTGAGCAGTCCTTGAACGTTCCCGCCGTTCGGACGGCACATCGAACTGGGATTACGGCGCTCACGAGTCTGCTGCACGCGTTCGGAGTCACGACACCGGTGGCGGACGATTTGTCCCTGGCGTTGGGGAGTTCTTCAGTCTCGTTACTTCAGATCACATCCGCCTATGCCGGGCTTGCCAATGGAGGCGTGGTCATCCGTCCGGTCGCGCTGTCCAATATGGTGGGTGAAGAAGGCGAGACTATCTGGAGTCCCCCGCTCGATCGGCGTCAGGCGGCAAGTCCACAAGGGACATTTCTCATGACGTCGTTGTTGAAAGGGGTCGTGGACCATGGTACTGGAGCCAAAGCCAGAGTGTTGGGAGTACACGGCCCCGTGGCAGGCAAAACCGGGACAACCGATGGGTATCGAGACGCCTGGTTCATCGGCTATACCCCAGATATGGCGATCGGGGTGTGGGTTGGCTTTGACGATGAACGCGCCCTGAAGTTGACCGGCGCCCAGGCCGCTCTTCCGATTTGGAGTGACCTGGCGAGTCGGCTTATCCCACGTGATTCTCCTGATTTTGAGGCGCCTGTTGGGGTTGTTCAGCGGAAGATTGATCCCAAAAGCGGACAACTCGCGACGTCGCAATGTCCGGAGAAGCGAGTTGAGTTCTTCATCACCGGGACCGAACCGACGGTCTATTGCGAAGTGCATGGAGGCGGGCTCTGGGAACGGATGAAGCAGACGTTTGGTTTACCGCAATAAGGCAGAGCGCGTACCCGGGTGCTGGATTCGACAAACTGTTAGGCGTATCCCTGGTCCTCGGGTACCCTTGGGGAAGGTTGGCCTGTTGAGAGGAGTCCCCATGAAAAAGACCGGGTCTGTCGACGATGGCAATATTACGCTGTTGGCAAAAGGTGTTGAGCTCAAAGGGGAAATTAAAGTCGATGGTACGGTGCGGATCGATGGGCGACTCGAAGGGGATGTGTACACGAAGGGGCAAGTCATCGTCGGGGAAGATGGAGTGGTGAAGGGAGCTATCCACGCCGATTCGCTGATCAGCAGTGGACGTATCAAAGCCACGGTCACGGCAACCGGGAAGATCCAGCTCCTCAAAACCGCGATTTTGATCGGCGAAGTCCATTGTCCGATGATGCTGATGGAAGAAGGAGCGAAATTTCAGGGGGTCAGCGATATGGGAGTCACAGGCTGGCCCGAAGAAGCCCCTCGAGTCCCGAATAATGTTCGCGACATGAATGCGCATCGTGGGAAAGCGGTTGCGTTGATCGGAAGGGAAGTCGACCTGTAAGCGCACTCCCGCCTCTGGTTCGTTGTGTCGTCCTCACGTCCGGTGGTCTTGCACCTTCCAGCCCATTCTTTCCTCCCGTGACAGACTCCGTCAGATCTGGTATTTACTCGATACTGCCTCAAGAGACTGCGACGTTCGTATGACTCGACAACAGATCTTTTCCATCGTGTTCTTTGCCCTCCTGGTCTTGCTCCTCTACCAAATCGGGTTGATGTTTAAACCGTTTGTGTTTTCGGCCCTGTGGGCCGGTCTATTGGCGCATTGGGCCTTTCCCATGCATCTCCGGCTGGCCAAATGGTTCGGTAGGAAGGACGCGCTCTCTGCCGCTCTGCTGACCGTCGGCGCGCTGGGGGTTGTCGTTGTGCCGTTAGTTGCAATGGGGGTGATGTTGGTACGGGAAGCCGGGGCAGCGGAGCAGGAGATCCGAGCATGGATTTCAGCCGGCGGGCTCCAGCGATTGCCGGATCAAGTGGCCGGCATTCCTTTGGTGGGAGGTTGGTTGAAGGCGGCGGTATCCGGGACCGGCAGTCCCACCGTTTCATTGGAACAGTCGCTGGTCGGTGGAGTCACGGAATTGGGCCAGTTCTTAGTCGGAGGAATGGGCGGCTTGCTGAAAAATACCTTCGCACTGGTGACGAATTTCTTCATTATGCTGTTGGTACTGTTTTTTCTCTTCAAAGACGGGCAGCAGTGGCTCACCGTGTTATACGATTTGATTCCGATGGAGGAGTCGCACAAGTCCAAAATCCTGACCCGATTGGATCAAACGATTCGGGCGGTGGTGAAAGGGATGCTGGTCACGGCGATTGTGCAGGGGCTTTTGTCGGGGATGGCCTACTGGGCGCTCGATGTGCCGTTTCCGATGGGACTGACCGCGTTGACGACCGTGTTGGCGCCGATCCCGTTCGGCGGAACGGGACTGGTCTGGGGACCCGTGGCGCTCTACCTATTCTGGGTGGGTGCGAGCGGGAAAGCGCTGATTATGCTGGTGTGGGGAATTGGCGTCGTGTCGATGGTCGACCAGTTCCTACGCCCGTGGTTGATCGGCCAAGAGGTACAGATTCCCGTGTTGCTCCTCGTGCTCAGCGTGTTGGGCGGGTTGGCGCTGTACGGGTTGCTTGGACTGTTCGTCGGCCCGATCCTTATCAGCCTGCTGATGACGGCGGTGCAGATCTATCGAGAGGAGTACTACCTCAAACCACCGGTCGCTCCTGCAAGTCCGCCCACGCCTTCGTAACCTCCTTGTCACGCTGCATCCGCGCACAGTGTTTTTGGCTCTCCAGCCGACAATGACCTATCACGTGTCCTGCTACTCCAGCGGAATCGTAATGGCGATCCCACCCATCACATCATTCAACTTGAAGTCCTGCTTCGGACTTAACGGATGACTATTGTGGCACATGATGCAGGCAGATGAGACGGCACGGTCTGCATAGATGGCTTGGAAGTACTGCTTCTTGCCGCTTGAAACCACTCCGGTAATCGGCCGGTCAGGCTCTCGCCTAAGCACCTCCAGCGCTTTTCGTTCAAACTCTGTGGCAGGCGCGTTGTGTTGATAGATCGGAGAGAACCCGATCAGTCTGTAACGGATGCCTCGTCCACTCTCGGCGACCAACCGGCCTGAATGTTGAAGAAACTGGGCCGGCAGAGGGGGCGTGTTGTCCTGTTCCCAATGTTCGGTCGCAGCGACGATGCCTTTCTCCTGCATACGGTTGACGATGTGCGTCGTGTAGATCGTCCGGTCAGCCTCCAAGATGGCATGCACGTAATCGGCGACTCTCTCCGGAGAGATGCTGCCGATGGGTGGGTTCTCTTTGGCTGCGTGAAGAGAAGCCCCGCCCCAGAGTCCCCCTACGAAGAGTGCGATGGTTGCGGCTCGGAACGTGACGCGGACGATGTCCATGGGCCTCCTTCGGAAGATAGGGGAGAACCGATCGGGAGGGTGACAACGCAGGTGGTGCCTTGGCCTTCGACGCTCTCGATGCGGAGATCACCCCCGAACTTTCGGATAATCCGCCTGGCCACCGTGAGCCCGAGGCCGGAACCTTCTCCCTGTCCCTTGGTCGTAAAAAACGGATCAAATATCTTTGATAGGTGCTGTTTGGAGATGCCGGGGCCGGAATCGGCGATCATCGCCGTCACCGTATGGTCCGACGCGGCAGTCGTCAATGTAAGCGTGCCGGTCCCCTTCATGGCTTGGGTGGCATTGGTCACGAGATTCACCAACGCTTGCCGAAGTTGGTCCGGAAAGACCAGCACGGGCGTATGGCTCGCATAGGTTTTGTGGATCACAATGTCTTTCATTTCAACGGTGGTCTGTGCCGTGGCCAGCACTTGGTCCAATATCTGCTCCACAGGCACCGGTACGTGCTGGTCGAAGGCCTCACGGTTCGTCACGCCGGTAAAATCACGAACGATCGTCGCCATGCGACGGCCATGGGCCACGATGTCTCGGGCGCAGGTCTTGATTTGCTCCAAGTCCTGCTCGTCCTGAATCGCTTCTCCCAACCCGATGATCCCAAACAAGGGGTTGTTGAGTTCGTGGCCGATTCCCGCGGTGAGGACGCCGAGGCTTCCCGTTTTTTCAGCCTGGACCAGCTTATCTTGTAGTTGGCTCTCATCCGTGGTGTCTCGAAGCACCAGCCCGATACTATCTTCTTCTCCTGGTTTTGTGGGTAATCGGAACCATTGATAGTGATAGATGCGCGATCCGATGTGGAGCTCAGCACGATGGCCGGCCGATTCGTGATCGGCACTCGGCGCAAGTGGATCCCTCGGCGCTGTCTCGCGCTTGATACCGGCTGTGGCAAGAGACGTATCCCCGTTGGCTTGGAACTCTGCGTGAAGTTGTTTCTGAACGGCTGGTTCGAGTGGAAGAATCGTGAATAACGACGTTCCCGACATCGGGTCCTGGACCTTGAAGGATTCGCGGGCCGCCTGATTGATGTAGCGTACAGTTTCGTGGGCATCGATGAGGAGAATGGGAGTGGGGACGGCGTCTAAGATCTGATCCGTCGACTGCTGAAGGACCTGGACTTCCTGGGTTTTCAACTTGACCTGGTCAGTCAATCCGGCGAAGGCAGCTTTCAACTGCTGGTTCATGCGGTTGAATTCTTCAGCCAAGTCCTCCAATTCGTCACCAGTGTGGATCTGAATCGGTGTCCGCAATTCACCACGTCCGATTGACTGCGCGGCCAGTTGCAGTTGCCGTACGGGCGTCACGATGCGGCCGGCCGCGACGTAACCCAGCGTGGCCAGCAGCACCACAGCGACAGCTCCGAATACTGTCACCCAGGTGAACAGATGCTGAATCGGCGCGAAGAGTTCATCGGAGGATTGCCAGACGAAGGTGTGCCATGACCCATTGTCGATCGAGCCGTTGGTCGCTCGGCTTGTCTCTGCCAGAGGGGCAAAGCCGATGACGGAGGTCGACTGTCCACCGTGGCCGTCGCTTGAGGTTTGCACCCAACCGGGGTGTGGCGGTGTGATGAGTGGAACGATTTTCGGATCGGACAGCGGGACGCCGGTGGGAAGAATCGGGCAGCTGACGACGATCCCCCTGGTGTCGATCAACATGACGTGGCCGGTCTTCCCAAATCGAGTGACATGGGTGGCGGGAGAGAAGAACTCTTTGGCATCGATCACGCGGTGCAGCACTCCGACGACCTCGTACCGGAGACTATCCATGACAGGGAGTGAGATGGAGAAGACATAGGCGTTCACCTGGTCGTCGAAACGGACATCCTCGATATAGAGCGTACCCACCGCTTTATTGAAGGCACCCTGCCACCAGTGGGTCTTCTGATGGCGGAACGCCGGATGGTCGGTCATGGTCCCGACGAGTGTGCCCTGTGCATCGGTCAGGAAGAGCATCTTTGTCGATGAACGAACCACGTGCGGAAGCAATTGGCCCGGCGCACTATGGACGCCGGTAAAGTATTCGTGGAGCAAGGTGCTGAGAGGATTGTCCGTGATGGATGTGATGGCAACAGCGTCTTTTGCCTTCCAGCGCTGCTCGAAGTCAGTGAGTGCCGTGGTCGGACTCCTGGGGTCTCCCCGCGCATCACGCCGTTGCTCCAACGCTCGAATGATCGCCGGGTCATTCGCAATGCGCGCGGTGTGCGCGATTTCTTCGGCGAGGAGGAGGTCGAGTTTACGGGCGGCTTCGGTTGCTAGTGCTTTAAAGCTTTCCCCACTGACTTCCCGGATTTCTTGAGACCCCTGCCAGAATGCCATCCCTAAGCCGACGACGAGCGGGATGACACCGACGAGCAGCATAGAGAGGATGACTTTCGCCTTGAGCCCCCATCTGGTGCCGGACGGCGAGGATATCGGCGTCTCCGTCACGATTGAGTGCTCCTCTCACCAGGAAATGTGAGGGTAAAGGTTGAGCCTCGGCCGATCTGACTGTCGACCTCTATCGTGCCATCCATGTGATGAATCACATTTTTGATATTGTATAAACCCAATCCGGTTCCCTTCCCTGGCGGTTTTGTCGTGAAGAAGGGTTCAAAGATTCGACCAAGGAGCTCTGGGGCGATGCCGCTGCCGGTATCGGAGACACGAATCTGCGTCGCGTCGGCCATCGCGTGGGTTTCCAGCGTCAAGGTTCCGTGGTGTTCCATGGCCTGCACGGCGTTGGTAATGAGATTGACGAACACATGGAGAAGCTCATCGGGGTTCCCCTTCACAACGACGTCTGGCTGATACAGCTTACGAATTTCAATGTCTTGGAGCGCCACCGCATAGCGGGCAATCTTGAGCGCTTCATCCAACTTGCCGCCGACGCCAATCAGGCAGTCTTGCCGTAAAGATGAGCGACGAGAATAGGACGTAAGGTCTCGGCAAATGGCCGTCGTCCGTTTCACGGCTTCAATAATATCGTGGGCCTGCAGGTGCACGGCTTCCAGGTCCGTTTCGTCCGTCAGATTTTCCGCCAGACCCAGAATCAGCTGGAGCGGATTGTTCATGTCATGCGCGATGCCGGCAGCGAACGAGCCGATTCCAGCAAGCTTCTCTGCATGGAGCAATTCGGTTTGCAATGTCGATTCATGTTGCACGAGTACCCAGAGAAGCCGTGCGGTCTGGCCGTTGACTACGTCGGCCCCCGCAGGCACCTCCTCCCGAAGCATCGACTCCATCGCTGGATCACCGGTGACGTCTATCACAAGGTTGAGCCCTTGGTGCGTGATTAAGTCGGTCACCCGGTCATAGACTGGCACGTGGAGCTCTTGGGCGCGTGTGAGCCCGGGAGCCGAGGGATTCTGATCGGTGATGCCGACGATCTGAATCCTGCTGATCTGGTGGAGCACATCGAGCAGGGCCATGCCCCCACGCCCCGCCCCAATGATGGCCACTCTCATCGGAGGCGAGGCGGAAGCTGGTTCGACTCCCTGATTGTCGGCTTGCGGATGGGACATGGTCGGAGAGATGATCGTCATGCTGGCTCCCTGCTATGCTGTGGCCTGTTCCCTCAGAGATGAGCCAATTCACGCTGCTCCATGGCACGTGCGACGGAGGCCTTCAGTTTCTCGCCCTCTACCGGTTTCACGAGATAATCCACCACGCCTTGTCGCAGTAAGGCCGTGGCCATGTCGGTGTCGGGGAATCCGGTCAGGACGATCAAGGGGACCCGAGTATAATTCTGGCGGAAGTAGGCGATCGCTTCGATCCCATTCACCTTTGGCATTCGGATGTCGCAGATGATGACATCAAGGAGCAGCCGATTTTCCCCGTAGTTAATGGTTTCGATGGCCTTCTCGCCATTCTCTGCTTCAAGGACATCGTAGCCGGCTTTCTGCAACGTCATGCGGACGACCTTGCGGATATCGGGCTCATCGTCCACAACGAGGACGCGGCCATTGCAGCTCTCACCTCCCACAAAAAACCCGGATTTGAATTCGCTCATAACGACCTCCTTAGTGAATGGCGGGGTGATCTGTTTTCGTGTGTATTGTGAGTATGGCAAGCTTGATGCCGAAACGTGAGGAAGGTGAGCATGAAACAATTCAACGGCTTGCTTAATCAGAACTGTGTATCACTGGTGGAGGCTGGTTCACATGCACCACCATAATTGTGGAAAACCACCAGCGAGGATGCACATTGCGTTTCAGAACCAATTTCAGCTAGGGTATACAATAAGCAAGAGGAGTGGAGGCCGGTGATTACCCCAGACGTACTGACTGACTATGTTCGCAAGTCCTTGCCGGATGCCGTGGTGACGGTGACCGACCGTACAGGAACAATGGACCACCTCAAGGTCGTGATTGTCTCAGATGGTTTTCATGGGAAAAATCTCTTAGACCGGCATCGGATGATCTATCAAGCGTTAGACGTGCCAATGAAAGACGGACGAATCCATGCGCTCGAATTAACCGCGCGCACCAGAGATGAGGCTTAGGAGGACATCATGGCCGACCAAATCGAAGAAGAAATCCAAAACGAAGTGAAGGCCCATAAAATTTTGATCTACGGCAAGGGAACGAAGACCATGCCGATGTGCGGGTTCACGAGGGAAACCATGCAGTTTTTCGATAAGTATGGGTACCCGTACGAACTGATCGACGTCCTGTCGCAACCGGCGAAACGGGAAGCGCTGGCGAAGATCACCAATTGGCCGACACTCCCCAAGGTATTTATCGACGGGACGTTCTATGGAGATACCGACGTCCTCGACCCCATGGCCGCTAAGGGCGAGATCGAACCGCTGCTGAAGAAAGCATTCGGGAAGTAAGCAGGGCATCCCCGCTAATCTCTTGCTCCCCGAGCGTGCACGTGGGAGCAACGGTAGTGCGCTCTTCAGCATCGGGGTTTCTCGGGTTGGGATTATAGCGGCTTCCTTCTTCATCCTTTTCGGTTCTAGCAGACGCATGTATACTCGTCCTCATGAAGCCAAGGCAACCGACCATCTCTCAGGAGTCACGACGGCGACCGAGCAAGTTGGGTCAGCAGCTTGCTGACGAGAAGATTGAACGGGCTAGGCGTCAGACTCCAGAAGAACGGCTGACGATTGCATTGAGCCTCTCCGATTTCTGCTACCGATTGAACCGTTGTTCTCTGAGGGCCTGAGCCGAACCAGCGCACTTCTGTTGCACGCCCCTCCGGATTTTTCTACATCTAGCCATTACGGAAAATTCAGGTTGTTTCTATTTCTCTGCCGGTTTCCTTGATTTTGCCTTTGAAGGTAACAGTTTCTATAATCCTGTCGGACAAGGTCCTCCCGATGCTTGCGGCCCTCATCTTGTCTGGAGGTGTTAAGGCATGAAGACCATAGAGTTTGAGTCCTGGGAATGTTTTGAACAGCAGGTGTCAATCATGTTCTCCGACTGGAGAAAGCTCAAAGCTGAGGGGAGATACAATCAATGGGCTACCCCTAGGTTCAGAGGGCATGCAGATTCCGATTGGAAACTCGAAACAACCTTGGAGCGTTTCACGAAGAAGTCAAGTTGGGCTAAAGAGCAGTACTTCAAGATCATACGGGACATACAGCCCGCGGTCATTTCCATAACAGGTAAAAACTGGGATATTCTTGAGTTTGAGGATGGCAAGCTTCCCCTGTCGGGCTATGAGTTCATGATTTACCTAAGACATCATGGGTTTCCTTCCCCATTGCTGGATTGGACACGTTCACCCTATGTCGCTGCGTTCTTTGCTTTTCGTTCACAGGAGAAGCTGGGAAGTGAAAAGGTCGCCATTTATTCATATATTGAGGATTTTGAAGGTTCACAGGGAATTGCCAATAATACTAACGAGCCAACTGTGCGAGGACTAGGTCCCTATGCGGTTACTCACAAACGGCACTATGCACAGCAGTGTGAATATTCAATTTGCGAGCAAAAGATCAATGGGAAGTATCACTATGGTAGCCACGAGAACCCTACATTTGGTGATCCCAACTCAGACCTAGGTCCGGTGAAAAAATACATTCTTCCTGGGACTGAGCGAACAAAAGCATTGAGCCAGTTACACCGTATGAATGTAACGGCGTTCTCCTTGTTTGGCAGCGAAGAATCGCTCATGGAGACACTGGCCTATCAAGAAATAGAGACCAGACTGATAGACTGATGATGGAGCTCAAAGACGGCCAAGCCGAAGGGATTTGTTATTTGTGAGCTTTGGAGCGATCTTGGTGAAGGAATGGGGATCAGCCGATGTGAATTTCCAGGAACTGGGCCAGAAGGTCAACACAGGCACACTAGGCGGACCACAGTTCAGGGTGCCGTTGCTTTCGGTCATGAACATACCCAGATAGCAGGGCGCGACCCTGATCGTCAGTCCGAATCTTCAGGGTCTGAAGGAAGATGCGGTGGGTAGGTGGCATGTACTCCAGAATTTCTTGTAAGTGCACCATCAAGTCCAAAGCAAAAAAGGCCACCTTTTCAGGTGGCCTTTTTGTTTTCCGTTCTCTCAGGCAGGTGTGGTGCGGGGCTCTCAACTGCACATTCACCAAGAACCACCCGAATCAGGATGCTCAAAATGGCATCCCAGCTAGGCCGCAGGGAGCTCGCCGACCGAAGCGTACCCTTGCGGTACGTTGCAGGGAGACGGGCGACTGAGAACGACGCCGGGTGCCATTTTCAGCATTCCTGTTACGTGCCCATTTCCCAGGATGCCAGATACTTCTTCTGTTCCTTCGTCAGCGTATCAATGGTCACTCCCATACCGGCCAGCTTCAGCCGAGCAATTTCCTTATCGATCACTGCCGGCACCGGATACACCTTCTTCTCCAGTATCTTGTAGTTCTTCACGAGATATTCTGCGCCGAGCGCCTGGTTGGCGAAACTCATATCCATCACGCTGGATGGGTGTCCTTCCGCGGTGGCGAGGTTCACGAGTCGGCCTTCACCGAGCAAACTGACCCGATGGCCGGTCTTCTTCAGCGTAAATTGCTCGACGCCGGTGCGAACCACCCGGCGCTTGTTGGCCAGTTCTTCGAGAGCCGGGATATCGAGCTCCACGTTGAAGTGCCCACTGTTGCAGACAATGGCCCCGTCTTTCATGGCCGCGAAATGCTCGCCACGGATCACATGAATGTTCCCGGTGACGGTGACAAAGAAATCTCCGATCAGCGCAGCTTGTTCCATCGGCATGACGCGGAAGCCGTCCATCAACGCTTCAAGACCTTTCAATGGGTCGATCTCGGTCACGACCACGTCTGCGCCCATGCCCTTGGCCCGCATGGCGATACCACGTCCACACCAGCCATACCCGACGACGACGACGACGGACCCGCAGATTAGCCGGTTGGTGGCACGCACGATGCCATCCATGGTGGATTGCCCGGTGCCGTAGCGGTTATCAAACATATGTTTCGTGTCGGCGTCATTGACGGAGATGACGGGAAACTTGAGGACCTTCTTTTCAGCCATGCTGCGCAAGCGGATCACACCGGTGGTGGTTTCTTCCGTGCCGCCGATCACATTCTTCAACAGTTCTTTTCGCTTGGAATGCAGATGTGAGACGACGTCGGCCCCGTCATCCATGGTGACATGAGGGCGGTGCGCGATAGCGGATTCGATATGGCGATAGTAGGTGGCATTGTCTTCGCCCTTGATGGCAAAGGTCGGAATGCCTTCATGTTGCACCAATGCCGCAGCCACGTCATCTTGCGTGCTGAGCGGATTGGACGCGCAGAGACGGACATCGGCTCCGCCAGCTTTCAACGTGATGGCCAGATTCGCGGTTTCCGTCGTGACGTGCAGGCAGGCTGTGACCCGCACACCTTTCAGTGGCTGCTCCCGCTTGAATCGTTTGCGAATGAGTCGCAACACGGGCATCGTGGCTTCAGCCCATTCAACCTTTAATTGACCCTGGTCTGCCAGCTTGATATCTTTGACATCGTAATCCACGACACCCTCCTTCTCGGAAATGCTCATCGACATTTGTCAACGGTTAATGGTTATCATGCGCCATCATACAAAGGGGGGCGGGTGGAGAACCCGTCCCCCTTTGCCAACATGCTACACCCAGGGCGCTTACAGCCCGGCGTCTTTGCGCAGCGCCTTCGTCTTGTCAGTTTTCTCCCACGTGAACTCAGGTTCGGTGCGACCGAAATGGCCGTATGAAGCGGTCTTTCTGAAAATCGGTCTTCGGAGCTTGAGATAATCGATGATGCCGCGCGGAGTCATGGGGAAATGTTTGCGCACGAGCTTATCGAGAATATCGACCGACACCTTTTCAGTGCCCTTGGTGTCGACGAGGACAGACACCGGATCGGCAACCCCGATCGCGTAGGCCAGCTGCACTTCACACTTGCCGGCCAAGCCGGCGGCGACGAGATTCTTGGCGATATAGCGAGCCATATACGAGGCGGATCGGTCCACCTTTGTGGGATCCTTGCCTGAGAACGCGCCACCACCATGACTGCCGTGTCCGCCATAGGTATCGACGATAATTTTCCGACCTGTGAGGCCCGTGTCCCCCATCGGGCCGCCAACGACGAAACGACCGGTGGGGTTAATGTGATGCTTCACACTGGTTGCATCGTAGAGCCCTTTCGGCATCACGGGTTTAATGACCTTTTCCATGATCTCACGCTCAATCTGCTTGCTGGTGACATCAGGGCTGTGTTGCGTGGAGACGACGATCGTGTCGATTCTCACAGGCTTGCCGTTTTTGTACTCGACCGTCACTTGGGATTTGCCGTCGGGTCGTACCCACTTAAGAATATTCTTTTTGCGCACCTCTGCCAGCCGCTTGGTCAGCCGGTGAGCCAAGACGATGGGCATCGGCATAAGCTCATCCGTTTCATTCGTGGCGTAGCCGAACATCAAGCCCTGATCCCCGGCTCCTCCAGAGTCGACCCCCATCGAGATATCAGGAGATTGCTGGTGGATAGCGGTGAGCACCGAGCAGGTATGATAGTCGAACCCCCACGACGCATCGCAATAGCCGACGTCCTTGATGACGTCACGGATAATATCCGGGATTTCAACGTACGCCTTGGTTGAGATTTCTCCTGCTACCAGGGCGATCCCGGTGGTCAGGATGGTTTCGCAGGCGACGCGGGAATATTTATCCTGCGCAATGATGGCGTCCAAGATGCCGTCGGAAATCTGGTCGGCAATCTTATCCGGGTGTCCTTCAGTGACTGATTCTGAAGTAAATAAGAAATTGTCTCGCATGTGCCCCTCGTGGGTTCAGGTTTATGGAAAGCTAGGGTTGCTGTGTTTGCTGATTGTGAATGTGACGAGTGGTGCCGAGTGACAGACCACGCACAAACCGTAGCAATTCTAGAGAGATCAGTCGGCTTTGTCCATCACTTCGATCGTAGGGGAAGAAATTTGTCATTCGCCGCTTGCTTGACTCAGGTTTTTGCGGACTTGTAACATACCCTCAGCCGCATGAGAATCTGCCGATGGCTGAGTAAGAGAGTTTGTTTGAAGTGCCCATGGCTATATCGACGACAGACGAAGACCGTGCCCATCCGTGTATCAACATGACACTTCATCGAGCGGCGTTGGTTTTCACCTTCATGGCAGTCGGTGTGTTTTGCACGGCATCGTTCTCCGAGGCAGAATCACCCCAACTGAAGACACGGCCAGGCTTCGAGCGTGGCATTGTCCAAGTTGGTGACGAAGCACCGAACTTTATGTTGCGGGACCTTGCCGGTAACGTTGTAAGCTTGTCTCAGCTCAGAGGGAAAGTCGTCCTGCTAAATTTTTGGGCGACCTGGTGTGGACCATGCCGTGTCGAGATGCCGGCGATGGAACAGCTGTACCGTACGTTGCCGCGAAGGGAGTTCGAGATCTTGGCCGTGTCGACGGATCAACAGGGCGCTGCGGTCACCCGTCCGTTTCAGCGAGAAATGGGGTTCACGTTTCCCATTCTTCATGACTCGGAATATCGCGTGGGCCTGACGTACGGGGCCCGTTCGCTTCCGCTCACGTTTATGGTCGATCGTCGAGGCATCGTGCGACAAAAGATTTTCGGTGCACGTGATTGGGGTTCTCCGGAGGCCCGTGACCTCATTCAAGAACTGATGAAGTCGTAGCCATGACACAATCCATCCCCCAGATTTCGCTCATTGCCGCTTTTTCAGCGGGGCTCCTTTCCTTTGTATCCCCATGCGTGTTGCCGTTGGTGCCGAGCTATATTTCCTACATTACAGGCCTGT
This sequence comes from Nitrospiraceae bacterium, assembly GCA_919902665.1. Taxonomy (GTDB): domain Bacteria; phylum Nitrospirota; class Nitrospiria; order Nitrospirales; family Nitrospiraceae; genus Nitrospira_D. Next base: position 5,615 of record CAKKRK010000214.1, on the reverse strand, counting down.
CCGTCGAGCAGTTGACCGATGCGTCTGAACGAGTGAAGTTTCGGAAGGCCATCGTTGTGAACTCCTTGTTGTTCATCGGAGGGTTTTCATCGGTCTTTATTGCATTCGGGGCTTCAGCAAGTTTTCTCGGCCAGATCCTGATCACCCATCAAGATCTCATCCGTCGTGTCGGTGGCGTGTTGATTATCGTGTTTGGGCTCTATCTGCTCGGGATTCTGAACTTGAAGTTCCTCAAGATGGAGCAGCGGTATCAATTCCGTAATAGACCTGCCGGGTACCTGGGGTCATTCTTGATCGGGGTTGCCTTCGCCGCCGGTTGGACTCCCTGTGTCGGGCCAGTGCTGGGGTCTATTCTTCTCTATGCCAGCACGACCGACTCTCTTTTTAGTGGGGTCGTGTTGCTGACATTTTACTCGTTGGGGTTGGGCTTGCCGCTCTTCCTCACGGCATTGGGGGTCGATCGGTTTCTGGCCTATTTCAAGGAAGTGCGAGCGTATCTGTGGGGCGTGTCGACCGTGAGTGGAGTCCTGCTGATTCTCGTCGGCGTGATGATCTATGCCAATTCGCTGACGATGGTGACAAGCTTCTTGGAACGGTATGGGATCGGTTGGTATTTCGGCCAGTAGATAGGCATCAGCTTTCAGCAACCAGTCGTCAGCTCACGAACAATCTTGATCAAACCACTCCCATCTCCACTCATCCAGCGGAGATGCGGTATTGATTGCCGTATGTTGGCAGTTAACCGGCTAAATCAGCACCAGGCACCGAGACGGCAGGCTGTAAAGCCTTGACCCAGTGTCGTGGCAGTAGAAGCGGAAGTGTTGAAAGAGTCGAGTGATGGAGGAATGCCGAGTGTACCCGTTACTGTTGGAGCAGGCGATGGACTAACGGCCGGTCGGTTGCTTCGGACCATCCCTGGGCCTGCGTCGGAAAGGGGAACTGATTCCGATTTTTGCGCGAGGAGCGTATTCGGTTGGGCCCCACCGATTTTCTCAAGCAAGCTCTTTCCGGCTCCTGAGGCGGTACTGTTCGGATACTTGTCGACTAAGACGACGAGATTCTCCCTGGCCCAATCGTCGGCACCCATTTCATGGTACGCCTTCGCGATGGAGTACAGGGCTTCTGCGGCGATGGGCTTATCAGGATACGCCTTTAGGATTTGCTGAAACCGGTGCGTGGCAGCGAGGTAGGAGCCCCGCCGGAAATAGAACTGCCCCACGAAGAGATGCATCTGAGCGATCCAATCATGGCATTCCTCGAGTTTTTGCAGCGCCTGGGTGTCATAGCGACTGCCGGGGAACTCTTTTCTCATCTGCTCGAACGCGGTGATGGCCTTGTGCATCGGTTCAGGGTCACGATCGATGGTCTTTCCCATCTTGACATGAATTTCCCCGATCCTAAATGCTGCGTACGGAGCCAGGACGTGATTGCGATGGAGCTCCAGAAAGTGTTTGTACTCGACTAAGGCCTCCGCATACTCCTCTTTCTCGAAATAGGCCTCTCCCCGCTTCATGATGATGTTGGGGTGGTAGTGGTTCTCAACAGTATCTCCGAGAAAAATTTGCTCGTCTGTGCTGCTGAAGACCTTCTTGATCCCGCTTCGAACGTCACTTGTGCCGATATCGCCGGCACACGACGTGATGAACAGTGAGCCGATACCGAGATAAATAGCCAGACTGAGTCGGGATGATCGTGACTGTCGATGGGCAATGATTCCGCTGGAATGAAGATACATACCATCAAAACATAGCAAGGATACGGGCTAAAAGCAATGCAGGAGCGGTTTGGTTGACCTGCCTCTTTCCACTCCCTATAATCCAGCCGCACATCGCAATGTTGAGCATTTTTGCGGGGAACGGACGGTGTCTAGCGGTCATGATTCGTTCAAGAATCATTGGAACAGGTAGCTATCTCCCTTCCCGGATCGTCTCGAATGAAGAGATTGCTCCTACGTTAGGGGTATCCCCGGCCCGGATCTACCGGCTGACCGGTATTCAGACACGTCATTGGGCCGGCGATCACGAGGCGTCTTCCGATATGGCCGTCGAGGCGGGACGTCGGGCACTTGATGCCGCAGATTGTCCGCCTTCTTCAATCGATGCCATTATTCTTTCCACCACCTCTCCGGACATGGCGTTCCCGTCGACGGCTTGCTTGGTCCAACGAGGATTGGGATGTAGGCAAGTGGGGGCGTTTGATGTGTCTGCCTCCTGCTCAGGCTTCTTGTACGGGCTCTCCATGGCCCAGGCCATGATTCAGAGTGGGCAAGCCAAGACCTGTCTAGTGGTGGCTTCAGAGGTCAAGTCTCGATCACTCGACCCTCAGGATGACGCGACGGCGTTGTTGTTTGGCGACGGGGCCGGTGCTGTCATACTGCGGGGTGAAGAGGATGGCACTCCTGAGTGGCGAGGGATTCTGGGGATCAGGTTATATGCCGATGGAGCCCACCATGGGCTCATTCGACTTCCCGGCGGAGGATCACGGCTGCCCTTGTCTTCTGACACACTGCGCAAGCGTGAGCACTCGCTTCGGATGCAGGGAGCGTCGCTCTTTCGGATAGCCATTCGCCGGATTGAACAGGCGGTGCAGGAGATCTTGAAAGAATTCGGTGTCGGCCCAGGAGATCTCAAACAGGTTGTTCTCCATCAAGCAAACGGTCGAATCTTGTCGCAAGTTGCCGAGCGCTTGGGTATTGATCAGGGGCGCGTAGCCTCGGTGATCGAACGCTATGGCAATACGTCCTCAGCCTCTCTTCCGATCGCGCTCAATGATGCGGTTCGTGGCGGGAACATCTCACCGAATGATCTGGTGTTGCTGGGCACTTTCGGCGGCGGAGTAACCTGGGCAACAGGTCTCCTCCGCTGGTAACGATAGTAGATCGGGAACGGGCGTTTATGCCTTGCTTGCTTCGTTCGACTGAGCAGACACTCGCTTGCCACGGCTGACTGGAAGTCGAACCACGAAACGACTGCCTTGGGGATGATTCGCTTCGACCCACACCTGCCCTCCGTGTCCCTCGACAATGTGCTTCACAATCGCCAGTCCGAGTCCCGTCCCGCCCAACTCGCGGGACCGAGCTTTGTCGACGCGGTAAAATCGTTCAAAGACACGAGGTCGGTCCTCTTCGGGGATACCGATTCCGGTATCGGTGACGTTGAGCTCGATCGCTCCGGCTGGTGGCTCGGCATTTCCGATCGAGGGAGCAAGCGTGGCGCCGACCGTGATAGTTCCTCCCTCCGGCGTATATTTGATGGCATTATCGAGTAGATTGGTCAAGACCTGCACAAGCCGACCGTCATCACCCGCCACTGAAGGCAGTGACGGATCGACCGAGGTGACGAGACGGTGACGCTTCTTATCGGCGATCGGTTTGATCATGGACAACGTCCGGTCGACGACGGAACGCAGCTCAAGTGGCTCTTCCTTCAGCGAGACACGGCCCGATTCTATTTTCGAGAGTTCGAGCAGATCTTCGATGATCAGGTTCAGCCGATCGCTTTGCTTGAGGATGATCTCTAAGAATTTCGTGGAAGCAATGGGGTCGTCCTTGGCACCGTCCAGCAGGGCTTCTACGTAGCCTTTGATGGAGGTGAGCGGAGTCCGAAGTTCATGGGAGACATTCGCCACAAAGTCTTTGCGTATCTTCTCCAGACGCCGTAGTTCGGTGATGTCATGAAACACCAACACGATACAGGCTTCGCTTTCCCGTTCTCCCCCTGCCGGGGAGGCTTCGATCTGGAGGCAGCGTCCCGTCAGAGGGAGCACGATTTCATCCTCGTATGGCGCGGGTGATCGTAGAATGGTCGTCACGAGGTCGTTGAGCTGTTGATGGCGGAACAGCTCGGCGCAGGGGCGCCCTCGAGCTTCCACGCGCGAGATGCCGAACATCCGTTCCAACGCCGGGTTGATCTGCAACACGTGGCCGCGATAGTCCAGGACCATGACGCCTTCAACCATCGATGTGAGCACGGCAAGCAGTTGGGCGCGGTCTTCCGAGAGTTCGTCGATCTTGGCATGCAGCTGGCTCGCCATGTCATTCAGCGTCGTGGCCAGGATGCCGACTTCATCCTGCGCGGTTGTTCGAATCGGGATAGTCTGATGGCCAGAACTGAGTTGTCGGGCAGCCGATGCGATGTCCGAGAGAGGTCTGGTTATGCTGTGAGCCAACCAGACACTGAGCAACAAGGCAACGAGGAAGGCGACTCCGAGCGCGAGAAACAGGCGTTGTTTCAATTCTGAAGTCTCGCGGTCGGCGATGACCATGGGTAGTCCCACGCGCACGGCGATCGGTGCCGCATTCTGAGGCTGACCTAGCAGCACCGCGCGATACATGGTGCGCTCGCCGGTGGTATGACTTGGGCGGATGTCCTCTCCGTGTCCGGTGGAAAGGGCCTGTTGGATTTCTGGCCGAGATTTGTGATTCTCAATAGCGGGCACATCGGCATCTCGTGCGGTGCTATCGGCAAGCACCGTTCCGTCTGCGGCGACCAGCGTCACACGAGCGGATGCTCGGTTGCCCAGGTCGCGTGCTGTCTCTTGTAAGGCGGAGGGAGTTGGATGAGTGGAGGGTGGGTGAAACAGCGGTTGAAAGCCGTATTCGACAAGCTTGGTTTTTGCCTCCAGCGCATCACTGAATTGCGAGAGATGTCGCTGCTCGAGGGACTGCACCGTCATCACGCCGGCGATCAGCAGCCCACAGGCAACCGCCACAAGCGTGCCAAGTGTCACTTTCCATCGAATCGACCACGTCATCCTGATCAGTCGAGATCCCTCAGCTTGTAGCCTAATGATTTAATGGACACGATGGCCTCTTCGAGGAGCGGCAGTTTCTGCTTGAGCCGGCGGATGTGCACATCGACCGTTCTGGTTGTCCCGTAGTAGTCGTAGCCCCACACGGCATTGAGCAGCACTTCACGGGTCAACACACGGCCACGATGCCGAAGCAGCTGCTCAAGCAAGCCAAATTCCTTTGCCGTCAACGGCACCTCTTGTTTTCCGAGACTGACCTCATGCCGAGCCAGGTTCATGGTGAGCGCACCATAGTGGTGCAGATCTGGGCCCTCAGCAGGGGCACGCTCGATGCGCCGCAGCAGCGCTTTGACACGCGCAACCAGCGCTTTGGGGCTGAACGGTTTGGTGACGTAATCGTCAGCCCCTAACTCCAGCCCGACAATCGTGTCCGATTCTTCCGCTTTTGCCGTGAGCATGAGGATCGGAAGCATGGCAGTGCTGGGCATGGAGCGGAGGCGTTTGCAGACTTCGAGCCCATCCATCTCGGGCAACATGAGATCGAGAACGACCAGATCGGGCTTCTCCTCTTTAACCTTCTTCAGCGCGTCGAGCCCACTGATCGCGGTGATAGGTCGAAACCCCTCTTTCTCTAAATAGTGTTTCACGAGCTGCAGGATGTCCTGCTCGTCTTCGACGATGAGCACCTTCTTGTGAGCGGAAACTCCCATAGGACCGTGAGCGTACGGGGGAGGGGAGAGAGAGTCAAGTAACTGAGGGGAAGACTCGGTTCGAGGCTACTCGTTGATAGTGATGTCACTGGTAGGTCTCTACTGACCTTCCCCTGATTTCACAGACACCTCCATAAGTGGGAGAATGGTGAAATT
>CAKKRK010000213.1 GCA_919902665.1 Nitrospiraceae bacterium | reverse complement strand
ACATCATCAACCGGTTCGGCAGGTCGCCGAGCGAACGATGAGGACGTTGCGCGACACCCCGTGGCCCGGTAATGTCCGACAATTGCAGCATTACGTCGAACGGGCCGTGGTAACGACCACCGGGCCGTGGCTCCGGTGTGAGGATCTCCTAGACGTTGGCATCGCTGACGAGCACGAGAGTTTACGCTCAACGTCGCGGGGGGTGGTTGCCCAGGCCGAGCGCACACGGATCGTTGACGCGCTGGAGAAGACTGCGGGAAACCGATTGAAAGCCGCCAAGTTGCTCAAGATCAGCCGAGCGAGTCTCTATAACAAACTTCGTGCCTATAGCATCGACTAGCCTGTTGGTTGCCCCCGTCCAGCTCTTTCTTCAGGTCGTAGCTCTCCACGTCTCTCAATAGTCCAATCCATTGAAATCCTGGATAACGGTCTGGTTGCCTGCCGGAACGGTCTAGAACCTGCGCATCAGCTTCTGGCATTTGGCCGGACAGAGCTGCCGATGAAGGTTGTTTTCGTGTGTTCCTTTTCGCCCTTTCTTTCACGGACGGACGTCTATCGCCGTGGACAGCATAAGTGGATGATATCTGAACGATCGAACGAGATCTCCCTTGCGATTGTCCAAACTGATGGATTGCGTTGGGCACTCCAAAAAGACGCTGATACCCGACGTGAAACTCCCATCGTCGCTCTTCACATGCGAATAATTCGTTGTAGAGACCGCGAACAAGCATGGCACGAACGTTGCGGTCGTTAGAAGCATAGACAGAGGGCCGGTTCTGTCGGAGTTAGCTAGTGATTCGCCCTATCAGTAGTTAGCTCCATTTGCTCGAAAACGGGCGGTTGTCCCGACCGTCGCGTGTCAGCGGTGAGGGGGTCACAGGTGAGAGTGGCCCCCTCATTTTCTATACGGGCAGGGCCAAAGTGGAGGGATCATGTACGTTGTTCCGCTTGCCTTGTTGCTCGTGCTGCACATGGCCGGTACGGCGTTCGCGGATGGCGCGCACGGCGGCCATCATACGCCGCAGCTTCTCAGTCAGCCGAACACGCAGCCGAACACGACGGTCACCTATGAAGGCAATCGTGTCACGGTGACGTTCGGTCCGGTGGATTTGCCGACCGGGCATGACGGCGAGCTCGCGGCCAGCATACCGAAACATCTCTTTACGTTGCCTGACGACATGACCATGGTCGGCTTCCATTCCGCCGTCTTTCAAAAAGACGGGACGCCGCTTCCCCGCCAGTATCTTCACCATATTTTGATGATCAATCAGAACAAAGACAGCGCCGCCTGCCCAGGTGAGCCGCTGTTCTTTGCCGGCGCCGGTATGGAGATGGCTGAGACGCGCTTCCCCGCCGGGTATGGAGTCAAGCTCGCCAAGGGGCAGAAGCTCATGACCATCGTCGCGTTCTATCACGGGGTGCCACCCACGAAGGATGTGATGGCCAGTTTTACGATGGAGATGGCGCCGAAGGGCGCCCCGGTCCAGGCGATGGATGTCTACCAGGTCGGCGTCAACGTGGTCTGCTTCACTAAATTTGACAAGCGGCGGGCGGACGAGACCGACGAGGGCATCGAGATCCAGCGGGGCGTGCAAGTGGATCGCGCGCCGCTCAAATTCAAGATGGACGGCTGCGTGAAGTTTGCCTATCCGCATGGACACGATCAAGCGTTGCTGATCGCCCTGGAGAACAAGACGGCGCAGCGGACGATGCTTCGGACGGTTCCCGACGTCGCGCCGGACGGCTCGTTCCTGTCGTTTTTGCCACATCAGATTTATCAGAGCCCACAGGGTTTCTCCGTGAACCAGCGCGACGAGTACGAAATGGTCATGGTGCATCACCGTCCCTTGCAGGAACCCCAGACGAATCATGGGATGGGGAACTATCTGCTCTACATGACGGCGGGAACATGTCCGGACACGAAGTAGCGACGTGATCCTCTGATGAAGGAGGGGCCCATGTCGGAGCCCAAAGACATTGTAGCTGGGGTTGAGGACCGCCTCGGCGAGGCCATCGCGGAGCTGGATGAACAGGACATGCACCGCGCCTATTGGAACCAGAACGAATTCCTCTTTCTCCCAGCATTCATCCCTCCGACGGTGGTCGAACCGTGCCTGCGCGAGATCGAACAGGTTGAACCGGATATCAATCGGAATTACGTGCCGGGCCATAAGCAGGGAGGCAGCGTCAGCTCCTACGTCATTCGTGAAAAAGCGACGGCCATTGTGGCGTTGTATCGGTCGCCTGCGCTCCGGACGTTCCTCAGCCGGCTGGTCGATGCTCCCCTCATGCTCTGTCCCGAAGACGATCCGCATGCCTGCGCGTTGTATTACTACACGAAGCCAGGCGACCACATCGGTTTTCACTACGACACGTCCTACTACAAAGGAGCCCGCTATACGGTCCTCATCGGGTTAGTGGAGCAATCCGAGCACTGTCGCCTAGTGGCACGGGTGCATAAGGGGATGCCTCCCACCGAGATCAGCGAAACCCGTATTCCCATGGATCCTGGAACAATGGTGGTCTTCAACGGCGACAAGCTTTGGCACGCCGTCACGCCACTGGGGGTTGGGGAACGGCGGGTCATCCTGACGCTGCAATACGTGACGGATCAGCGGATGGGGCCGCTCAAGAAACTGTTCTCCAACATGAAGGATGCGTTTGCCTACTTCGGCCCGGCCGCGCTGATGCACCGGCCCAAGGCGAAGCAGACCTCGATCAACGACCGCGCGATGATCCGGGCCGACATGATGACCGATCATCCGACGCTGCAATTTCTCGCGGGAGCATGGAGTGCATCTCTCAATCGCGATTCCTGAGGCACAGGTGGTGGAAGCCCCGGCCTTGTTGCGGATAGTCCGAATGGCACCGGCCTGCGATGTAGAGGCCGATGAACAGGGGGCGTCGTATGTCGCGCTCTTCGATGATTTCCCCAAATCGGTCGAAATCGTCGCGCGGCTGATCGAGGAGGCCTGGGACCTGCGCGACGTTCGGATCACGCTCGACAGCAGACCTGTCGCGAGCCGGATAAATTTCTATGCCGCCCTCCGCTGCTATCACGAGAGTCTCAGTGCGCCGGACGCAGCAGCATATTGCCTTCAGCAGGCGGCCAAAGTAGGGACTGATGGAGGATGTTCTGATCGATCGTGCCTGTCCCACTGTCGGTTTATTTGTTCACGGTGTGTGGGACTGTCGCGCGATCGAGGCGCGCCTCCGGTTTCGATTCAGCTCTTGGAACTGGCGCGCCGGGCGGAAGTGGACTGGTGTCCGAATCTCCGCATCGCGAAGGTGGATGCGTGAGCTCATGAGTTATGGTTGAGCGGGGCCAAGTCGAGAGGGCCGTGATGCAAGAATCTGTTGGAGCGAAGAAGACGGATGGGGTCGATTATTCACCAAGCTGACGCCTCGGGCCGGAGGGTGTCTGTCAGCTGACGGCTCGAGGAGGGGCAGTGCTCCTCGATGCGTAACCAGGGAGGGGGGTATCATGCAAGTTCAGAAGCGCAGGAGGAACATCGGGTTGTGGGCTGTCGCGGCTTCGCTCGCCGCGGCGTTCGCACTTGGAGCACCGGTGCTGAGCAGCTCAGCGCTTGCCGCCGTCAGTCCACATGTGAACGAAGCAGTCGAGCATGCGAAAGGTGCTGCGTTACATGGGAAGCAGGGACATGCCGACGCCTGTGTTCAGCGCGCGGAGGAAGGGCTTAAGCATGCACAAGCGGCTGGAGTGAAAAACCCGCATGTGGATATGGGCGTCATACATCTGATGGAGGCGGTGCAACACGGCAAGGCAGGGCATGCGGATGCGTGCACCGAACATGCCGAGGGTGCATTCACGCATTTGACTGAAGTCTTAGCTGAAGGTACGACGGCGACTGGGAACCGCGTGTTTTTTCGCGGAGGCTATGGCGCACTTACGAGCGATCGTGCCGGTGAGTTGATCACCGACGTCCATACCAAGGGGAATACCGGGACCGGCGGCTATTACATCGGCGGTGGAGCGGAACTCATGGTCACCAAGGACCTGTGGGGTATGATGCCAGGCGTTGCGCTCGTGGGCGAGATCGGATTGGAATTCAAAAGATGGAGTTCCAGCAGCGTTGTGAATGGGGAGGCTCTGGTCGGGAATACGGCTCCGGCCAAGGTGCAGATGACCATGTTGACGGCGAGTGTGGCCCCCAAGATCAAGTTCAGGCAGGGGACCGATTTCCAACCCTGGATCATTCCGGCCGGGTTGGATTTCCACGTCATCAGCCCGACATCGAGTCAGATCAATTATCTGGACATCGGGGTTCAGTTTGGTGGTGGCGCGGAGTTTCGCGTGTGGAAAGAGTTGTGGCTTGGGCTCGACAGTCGATTCCATCTGGCGTCCAATCAAACCAACACGGTGAATAATTTCTGGACCACCGGCATCTATGGGGCCATCGGATTCTAAACAGCCTGATGGTGCAGGACGTACCCCCGTTCAGCCGTGGGCTGTGTTGTGTCGTACGTTGCAGGGAGCCGAGATCGGCTCCCTGCTCTTACCCCCTACCCTTCCAGATTATGGGGACGGGTCGCTGGATTCGACGAGCGAGTGGCCACTGTGAACGAATAGGTCGGTCTTCTTTCCTGGATGTTACAAAGGAGTTTCAATGTCCATCCCTGAACAAGCCCCAGCGCTCCAGGCACCCAAACGCCAGTATGTCAATTTTGCGTTTTATAAAGTCGACCCAGCCTGGCGGCGGTTACCGGAGGATGTGCGGACCCAGGGCAAACAAGAGTTCCTCCGGGCCGTGGAGGACTACAACGGCAAGGTCCTGGTGGTTCCGTATTCGACTATCGGTATTCGCGGCGACTGCGACTTCATGCTCTGGCGTATCAGCTACGACCTGGACCTCTTCCAGGACATGAGCGCCAAGATTCTCGCCTCTGGCCTCGGGCAGTATCTCTCCACCCCATATTCCTATCTCGCGCTGACCAAGCGGTCTGTGTATGTCGACCACCATTCGCACGCGGGACAGGAAGGGAAACGGCTGACGGTGGTGCCGGGGAAGAGCAAATATAACTTCGTGTATCCGTTTCTCAAGACGCGCGAATGGTTTCTGCTCACGAAGGCGGCGCGACAGGGCATGATGGATGAACATATCGAAGTCGGTCATCGGTTTCCCTCGGTGAAGCTGAACACGGCCTATTCATTTGGGTTGGACGATCAGGAATGGGTGGTGGCATTTGAAAGTGATAAACCGGAAGACTTTCTGGAGCTCGTGATGGCGCTGCGCGAGACCGAGGGCTCACGTTACACGCTGCGTGACACGCCGATTTTCACCTGCGTTCGCAAGAGTCTCAAAGAAACACTCGACACACTCGGCGGCTGACGCCACAGAACTGCATGCTCGAAGGTTTCTGGTACATTGCCGGGGAAAGTGCTGCGGTCAGGGCCGGGCGGCCATTCGCGTCGGTGCTCTGCAATCAGCCATTGGTGCTGTTTCGGGATGGCCAGGGCCGCGTCCATGCGTTAGAAAACCGCTGTCCCCACAAGGGCGTGCCGCTCTCGTCGGCCCGACAGGAAGGGGATTCTCTGCGTTGCCCTTTTCACGGGTGGCGCTTTATCTCCTCTGGTGAGTGTGTAGAAGTACCGGCCATCGGCAACGTGGCACATCCATCACTGGCCTCGGCCTGCGTGAGGACCTTTCCAGCCGAGGAACGGGACGGGTGGGTGTGGGTCTATATCGGGAACGACCAATGCCCAAAGCCTTCGACTCCACCACCGTCGTTGCCGGTGCCTGCTGACGGGAGTCCGATGGTCTCCGTGCGCGAGTCAGCCGAGGCCAAAGTCCGGTGGGATTTCGCCGTGGATAGTCTCATGGATCCCGCCCACGTCCCCTTCGTGCACAACAATTATTTCCGGCGGCGCGAGGC
>CAKKRK010000212.1 GCA_919902665.1 Nitrospiraceae bacterium | reverse complement strand
CCAGTTCCGGAACGAATTTCTGAGCAGAAACGTCAATTAATCAGACCTTCCTTAGACTTCATCCGTAGTCTTGCTTCGATTGACTTTTTTTGCCCAGGGCGAGTAGGGTCCATTTTTGAAACAGTCCTTGTGAAGGAGGGAGTCGGATGCAAATTCAGGTCCATACGGATAACCATATCCATGGGCGCGAGGAGATCGTCGCTCTTGTTGAGACCAGCGTGGAGGGCGCAGTCGGCCGATTTCGTGATCGGATTACGCGGATCGAAGCGCATCTCAGCGATACCAATAGTCACAAAACAAAAGGTGACGATATCCGTTGCGTCCTGGAAGCCAGACTGGCCGGTCACCAGCCCATCGCCGTCACCCATCAGGCCGCGACGGTCGAGCTCGCCTTGAGCGGAGCGGCGGACAAACTCGAGCGGTCGGTGGAGAGTACGCTCGGCCGACTTGGAGAGCGATAGCCACCTCTGCAGACGCTTCGCTTCCCCCTCAGAGTCTCGTCCGAGGTGGACGTGGCTTTTCGAAACACAGTTCAGGACCCTGTCGCTCTCAATGATCTCCCGACGAGGCCGCTATCTTCTCGCAGATTCAACTTCTCAGTGCATCACTTCAGCCCCGTTCAGCCAGTGCGTGAAAGGAATGCTGGCTACCGCCTCAGCGATTCTTGTCGCAGGAGTCTCGCACATGGGAGCCTGGCTGCGGTGGCCGGGGGCGTTGATCGCCGATAAAGATGCGCACGAAGCCATGCTGGGAGCGGACCACTTCACGGAGCTCAGTCGCGGTTACCCACGCGTCTGGCGAGTTTCAACGGGTTCTGATGGATGAGATCCCGGTTTATCGAGAAACGTCAACAGAGCGATCAGTGCCAGGCCCGAAAGAAACCACGCACACGCTGCTTTCCATTCCCTTTGGAACAATGCAAACAGACCCATCATAAGCACCACTCCACCCACTAGCCCGGCAATGCTTGTCCCAAACGAACTCATAGCCCTCTCCCCCTGTCATTCAGGAATTCCAGAGACCATGCTGGTGGCACCAGAAGACGCGACACCGACTCTTCTCCGAATCGTACTGTGGCAATCCGCTAAATCGTTCAGCGAGAAAATTCTACTCCTTCTCGCATGATGAGGAAACAGTATCAGGCCAGGACATTATCACTGCCCCCGGTAGGGCGTAGTTACTGTTGCCTGAGGCCTTGCGCTGCTGTTGCTGCGGATGATGAGACCACTATATGCTGATCTCGCGTCACTCCCACTCATCATCGACAAGTGAAGTGGCAGTACTCGACAGGGCTAGGAGGAGCTGTCATGGCCATCTGGATGGCATCTACATCGTAGCCGATCTCTTCCAAATCCTTTTGTGCGTGGGCAAGTTCCTCTTCCGTCACGTAGGCCACGGTGTCGGGAATGCCGTTGTCTTTGAGTGCACGCACGATCGCGCCCAAGGTCTCTCGCTCTTCCGGTGGTATGTTGGTGCCTAACGGAAATTCGAGCCGTCGATGATAGGGACTCTCAAATGTTTCGTTCAACGCCCTGATGGTCTTCAGCACAAGTCTGTCTTGTTCCCAAGCTTGCAGTGTAGGCCCAGCAGAGGGATGCGTCGCCAGCAGATCCATGAGGGTAATCACATTCGTAGTCAACGACCGCCCGACGAATTCCCGCTGGGGCTCAAAGGTCATCTGCTTCAGCCCCAGATGCTTGGCCACAGCGTCGACTAACGCGAAGTTGATCATGAAACTGTATTGCCCACCGAACTGGCCGTAGCAGGGCTTTTCAGGATCGTTCAAGACGTTCATGTCGGCGGTCCCGGCATCGAAGGCGCTGAAGCCGACCGCGTCCGGAGCCAGAAGCCGCTTCGCCTCTTTTAGCGTGGCGAAGGCCCCAACGTTAACTGGCACCAAGACTTCTTGGTCGATGGCCTGGAGGAAGTCGACGATGGTTTTTCGGTAAGGGAAGTCTTTCCATTCGACCTTACGATACTCTTTTTCCCAAACCAGCTCATCGAGAAATGGTGGAAACGTCTTGAGCTCATCCAGATTCTTCTCCTGAAAAGCCCGGACGAACGACGACCAATCTTGAATCTTGGTATGGAGCGACTCGCTCAGATTGGGACGGAGATACTCTTCCTCAACCTCGCCGCCATGTTTCGCCAACAATTTCGTCGGCAGATCGTTCCACAACTCGTTGCAGATGATCCGGTCGACGGTCCCATTGGCCACATCTGTTATGTGATGTATCGACCCGCAAAGAAGGTCCACACGGTCCCGATGCACTGCCAGGTCCGGATGAGCGAGAGCCCCATCCAACACCGATTTCTCCCAATCGACCATGACATACCGTACTCGTGGATACACCGTACGTTCTTTATCGAGGGTCTTGAGATGACTGAGGAAGCAGGCTGCCAGGTTGCCGTTGCCAGGCCCCAGCTCTAGAACGGTAAGAGGAGAGATGTGAGGGGTAAGGGGTACGGGGTTGGAAGATTGACGGCCTGCTGTCTTCTCACGCTTTGTCACGCGCTCGAAATAATCAGCCGCCAGCGCATGGGCGAGCCGGAAATCTGCTGAGGCGAATGTTTGGTAGTACGATCGGAGTTTGTCCCCTCGCAGTCCATAGAAGAGTTGGTTGAGATGGATCTGCCACTGATCGAGCGGCTTATACTCCCCGATCAACTGCGGAAGGGCGTCAGCATCTTGCAACATGTCGTTCCGTCACCAGTGAGAATGTTCGACGAATTGTCCGTTCAGTGGCCGAAATCCTAACAGATGCCTGGAAAATGCCGCAATGGGCTCCTTGCTCGCCGATTTCTTGACAGGGTCCCCTCGACAGGTGTAGCAGACAGACATGATGACCAGAGGATTTCATCTGACCGGCGGTGTGATGGTGGCGGCGCTGCTGTGTTGTCAGGCAACGCCTGCCGAAGAGATCCCCCTCACGGGAAATGTGCCGATCTCGGAGTTTCAAAACCGCACAGAGGACATCAAAGCCTACGATTTCGATGCTCCACCGCGTGGCATGTTTCGCTCAATCGCCATGGCCGAAGACTTTGAAGAGCGCCTGGGGCCCCTTCGAACTCATGAAATCGTGCCGATCAAACCAACTGAACGATTTCGTGAGGATGTGGCTGCCATTTTCATTGTCTTCTCACTGCATCAACATTATCAGGCCTTCACAGTGTTCGGCCGATGCATACCCGAACAGGTGGCCGGTGGCTTACCCGGGACGATCGTCAGCGAAGACGCGATGCACATTGCCCTAGAGGATGAAAGCGGGTATCTCACGTTGTCGCCCCCACAGAAGGGTTGGAAGCCTGGGCGCTACAAGGTTGAAATTCATACCGGCGAGCAAGTCAACGAGATGACCCTCATAGGCACGATGCGTTTCACTATTGTGGCGTCCGGCCAATAGCCTGATTGACGGTCAGCCCTACCCCTCCGACACGGGTTTGACCCTCTCCCCGCCTTCCGTTAGAATGCGCCAGTTTTTATCGCCACCTCTGACCGCAGTTCGAATTTTTGCGTACTATGACGACACCATCTAGCCTCAATTCCAATCCTTGGGCCTCTGTCATCATCCCGATTAAGGATGAGCGAGAGAACTTGTCTCCGCTTATGGCAAACCTGCTGAAAGTCATGGATTCGCACGAGCTATCACGCTCACGCCCGTACGAGATTCTCTTCGTTGATGATGGGAGCAGTGATGGAAGCAGCGATGAGCTGGATCGATTGGCTCGCGAGCATGCTCAGGTGCGAGTGTTCCACTTTGACCGAAATTACGGAAAGACCTGCGCGCTTGAGGCTGGATTTCGGCAATCTTCCGGGGAGATCATCATCCAGATCGACGGCGATCTCCAGCAAGACAGCGAAGATATCTTGAAGCTGATTCCCTACACCGCCTCTCATGACGTGGTCTGTGGATGGAGGCAACAACGACAGGACGGCTTCGTGAAGATGATCTCCTCCCGAATTGCGAACCCTGTGCGCAATGTATTCACTCATGACGGTGTCCATGATACGGGATGCCCGCTCAAGGTTTTTCGACGGCCCGTACTGGAGCGGATTCGTCTCTTTGAGGGAATGCACCGATTCTTTCCGGCGCTCGCATTGATGCATGGCTTTACAGTGACGGAGGTGCCGGTTCGGCATTATCCACGGATTCATGGGGTCTCCAAGTACGGGATGGGGAACCGCCTGTTTAAGTCGCTCTATGATCTGATCGCGGTTCGATGGATGCAGCATCGTGTGTTGCGCTACAAATTCCGTGATAACTGACATACACAACCAACCTCAAGACAGATCCCTCCACGATGCTGGCATGCGAATGTTGACTTCCTTCTGACTATCTCAATGACTACTGAAACCATCTGGCTCGGCATCGGTTTTCTCGGCCAAGGACTGTTTTTTGGTCGTTGGTTGGTGCAATGGATTGCCTCCGAGCGGACTGCCGAAAGCCGCGTCCCTATTTCCTTTTGGTATATGAGTCTCATCGGAGGGCTGATTACGCTGACCTATGCGATCTACCGCATGGACCCTGTGTTTATCTCAGGGCAAGCACTCGGGTCGGTCGTCTATGTGCGCAATCTGGTCCTCATTCATCGCACGGATCAAACCAAGAGCGAGCCTCGGCCACAGGCATGAGCGGCAGCAACACACACCACCGTTCGGCGCCTTTCACGACCCACGAGTAACGGCCACATCCGACCATGGAACGCACCTCTCCTCAGCCGATACAACTGCTTCTTCTGCTGCTCCTATCCGGTCTGCTTTTTTTCACCGGTCTCGGCAGTATGGGCCTGACGGATCGCGACGAAGGCCGTAATGCCGAAGCCGGGCGGGAAATGTTCGCCTCCGGCGACTTCGTCACCCCAACCTTCAATGGGGAACTACGCGTCGCCAAGCCGGTCTTCGTGTATTGGCTGATGACGATCTCGTACCACATCTTCGGCGTGAGCGAGTTTGCGGCACGGGCACCCTCAGCCTTGTTCGGGGTGGGGTTGATCGTGATGCACTATCTGTTTCTCACTCGGCTGCGTGGACCAACCGTCGGCCTGTTTGGCGCCTTGATGTTGCTGTTGAACATTGAGGTACTGGCGCTTGGGCGCATGGCGATTACCGATAGCGTCCTAATCTTCTCCACCACCTTGTCGCTCTACGGATTTTGGCTCGGCCTTCATGAACCGGGCCGAGGACGCCATTGGATCTGGGCCTTTTATGCCGGCATGGCCATCGCGACTTTAACCAAAGGACCGGTGGGATTCGCCGTGCCGCTGATCACTGGTCTCTTGTATCTTGCTGCCACCCGGCAATGGCTGATCTTTTGGCAGAGAGGCGCGCCTATCGCAGGCACGTTGCTGTTCCTTCTCCTCGCCGGTCCCTGGTATGTCGCCATGTTCCTTCTCCATGGAGATGCCTATTCCTCTCAAGCAAAAGTTCACACAGTTGGGCGATTCCTCGCTCCGATGGAAGGCCACGGAGTGGGCTGGTGGTTCTATTTTCCGGTCCTGCTGCTGGGCTTTTATCCGTGGAGCGCATTCCTACCGGCAGGGCTCTATCGAGCCTATCAGAGCTGGCGAGAATGGCGCCTGATGAGGAATCGCCCACACGAATCAGAGACACCGCCAGGGTCCGGTAGGGAGTTGGATTGGTTGGCGGGGCTCTGGATCATCGGCGTGTTCATCTTCTTTAGCCTCTCCTCCACCCGACTGCCCCACTATATCGGCCCGCTGTTTCCCGCTTGCGCCATCCTGGCTGCTTCATTTTGGGCCCAAGGGTTAAAAGATTCTTCCACAAGAGGCCTGCGGGGGTCGATCCATTTCATGATGGGAATTGGCTATCTCTTGGCGATTGGGTTTGCCTGTGCACCTTCTTTGTTCATCAAGTTCTCAGGGAAGATGGTCAAAGAATTTCCGCTCGCCACTGAATTCGATCTGGGTATCGGGCCTTACGTTGCCGCAACGATTATTGTGGTTGCTATGGGACTGATCGGATATTTAGGGTTGAACGACAGCAGACGCGGCATGGCCTTTGGGGTAGCCGGAGGCACGCTGGCGAGTGTATTTCTTATCGCCATCCTGATGGTCGTTCCCGGACTCAATCGCTACGCAATTGCACCACCGCAGGAATTAGCCTACGCAGCCGGGTTGAACCTGAATCCGACCGACCAGCTGATTGCGTTCGGTTCGACCAGACCATCCATCGCCTTCTACGCGAGGCAAACCGTGACCTTTGTCCCAGCCAACGAAATCGACCGGCTGCGTACGGCACTGCGCAAAGATGGTCGGACGATGATCCTCCTCCCGGAATATGTTCAGGATGCCTTGCCGGAAGAAGCAGCTGGTTTTCAGCTGATTCTTAAGCGATACGGCTACGTCTTGTTAGGCAATCAACCGATGATCACCCTGCCTCAGGGTACAAGCGTTGGCACTCCTTCAGCGCCCAAAACTCTTGGACACTGACCGACTCTCGACTCGGCTTTTCAGATCTTCTTCTGATGGCGAGTACCATCGGCAGGATGACTTGAAGGGAAGATTGAACGGAGCCAGCACACATCCCCTGCGCAATACCGGTCACTGAAAGGGCAGGACCCCTCGCGCATCAACAAGAATCAGAATGGCGAGAGCCACCCCCCCAAGCAAGGCACTTTCCCGCATCATAGACCAGCCAGGCGATTCCTCAGCGTGGTCATCGTTCCGACCTATCTCGTCGAGCCAGCACGCCATGCAGGTGAATCCGACCGACGAGAGGACAAGAGGTGAGGTCGTCAGGGCCGCCAGCCCGTAGATGATCAGTAACACTGAGGTATTCGAGCGCTTGCTCACTCCTGATTCTCCCCCACGAATCCAATGACTTCGTCTAATCCATACACCGGCCGCCACCGCACCAACCCCGAGCGCCAAGAACAGGATGCCTAGCATTCCCTCCTCCATTCGATGGGAGAGAACCCAAAGCAAGGCAAATACCGCCGAAGCACCCATCGCCGCATATCGTAGTCCATCCTGTATTGACGCGCGCCATTGTCTTAATGGAGCCGTCGCGATGAAGCCGCTGAGGATGCCGATCACCATCCCTCCAAGGACATCGGTCGGAAAATGCGATCCTCGGAGGACACGACTGAGGGCGACGAACAGTGCGATCACGATACAGAGCGGTCCGACGAGGGGAAACCGTCTAGCCAGCACAGTCGCGACGGCAAAACTCGCCGTGCTATGTCCCGACGGAAAGGAGTCCAGCCCCGATGCCCAGGAAGGGGTCATCTGCCAGTCTCCCCCATGAACGAACTTCGGTCGAGGCCTGCCGATGAGGTGTTTCAGTCCATTGGCGAGCAGCGCGGCGATGCCGTGAGCGATCAAGGACTGGATGGCCGCGATCTTGACTATCGGCTTTTCAAAGGCCCACGCGCCGACGAGCAGAAGAAGGCTGACGGCTGTCAGCCGCCAGCCTTGGCCGATCCAGTCCCCCATATCGCTGGTGAACGCCATCCACGGAACGGTGAGTTGGTCCCAGGGGAGATGAATCGTCACCGATCGAACATACTTGGTGATTGGCAGATCAAACTGGGCCACACCGAGAAAGCTGATGGCCAACGCAATACAGGAACTACCGACTGCCGCGATCGAGGAGATGGTGTTTCGCGATGACTGCGACGGGGCTCTCATTACGCCACCATCTGTAACAAGGCTCCCTGGATGTCCGGAACTGATCACCGATCACCGTGCCTTACGGCACCCAATCGGCCAAGAACACGTTGAATTCTCCGGGTTCCTTGGCATGTCGATCCGAGACCCAGACGAGGCGTTTGCCGTCAGGGGAAAACATGGGGAAACTATTAAAGTGCCCTTCCGTGGTGAGCCGTTCCAACCCAGTTCCGTCGTTACCCACCAGATACAGATGGAAGCTGGGGCGGCCCCCTTCCCCTCTCGTTTCAATATTGGAGGAAAAGATGATACGTTTGCCGTCAGGATGAAAATAGGGGGAAAAATTCGACGCGCCAGTCGTGGTGACCTGTTTCTTCCCAGATCCATCGGCATTCATGACGAAAAGTTCAAGCTGACCTGGCTCGATCAGCCGTTGAGCCAACAACTCCTTATATTTGGCCACTTCGGACGGATCAGTTGGATGGGCCGCCCGATAGACGATTCGCTTACTGTCTGGTGAAAAAAATGCCCCGCCATCGTAGCCGACATCGTCCGTCAGTCGGCGAACGTTTGTCCCGTCCAGACTCATCGTATAGAGGTCAAGATCTCCATCCTTCACCGATGTCCACACAATGGTTTTCCCATCGGGAGAGATCGTCGCCTCTGCGTCATATCCTGGTGATGATGTGAGCCGCTGCATGTCTTGTCCGCTCAAATTCGCAGCGTAGACATCATAATCATCGAGTGCCCATCGATAGGCTCCCTCTCGTTTAGGTTTCGGCGGACAGTTAGGCCCGGCAGCATGGGTGGATGAGTACAGCACCCGGCGGTCGCCGGGGAAAAAATAACCGCACGTCGTCGCGCCCTTCCCGGTACTCACCAAGCGAACAGCCTCGCTCTCCGTATCCATCACATACATTTGATAGCAACCCAACCCGGCGTCAGCTGGTTTCGAACGGTTCCCCAGGACGTCCTTCGACCAATCGTTGGTCGACTGAAAGATCAGTTTGGTCCC